>CAZUGM010000082.1:0-8697 GCA_964619915.1 uncultured Fusobacteriaceae bacterium
ATGAATAAAAGTATGATTATTAGAGCTACTTGGTGGCGAAGATGTTTTTTTAATTCAGTTATAAAATTTAAATTATTAATTCGTCATAGGCGATGGGGGGAATAAATATGTTTAAAAGAAGCAGTGGGATATTATTACACATATCATCCTTAGGTGGAGATGGAGGTGTAGGAACCTTTGGCAGAGAAGCCTATGAATTTGTTGATTTTTTAAAAAAATCAGGACAAAAATTATGGCAAATTTTACCTTTGGGGACAACTTCCTATGGAGATTCTCCTTATCAATCTTTTTCAGCCTTTGCAGGAAATCCTTATTTTATAGATTTAGAAGAGTTGATAGAGAGAGGTGGACTGGAGAGACAAGAGGTAAAAGGTGCAGACTTAGGAGATAACAGAGAATATATAGATTATAAAAAATTATATAAAAATAAATTTAAACTTTTAAAAAAAGCTTACTGGAACGAAGGATAAAATTTTTTAAAATAGATAGAATAATTTAAGAAAAAGCATGTCTACTGGATAGACGATTATGCTCTATTCATGGCACTGAAGGATAAAAATAATGGGGTAGAGTGGACAAAATGGGTGAAAGAAGAAAAATTTGCCCACATCAATACTTTAAAAAAATATAGAATAGAGCTCAAAGATAAGATAGATTATTATATCTACCTGCAGTATTTATTTTATACCCAGTGGGAAAAATTGAAAAAGTATGCCAATAAAAATGGAGTAAAGATAATAGGTGACCTTCCTAGATTTATATCTGGCGACAGTGCAGATGCATGGTTGAAAACAGAACTATTTTTATTTGATGAGAAAAAAAATATAAAGGTTGTGGCAGGGTGTCCGCCAGATGCCTTTAGCAGTACAGGACAGCTGTGGGGGAATCCGCTGTATAACTGGAAGATTATGAGAAGGCGTGGTTACTCATGGTGGATTGAGAGGATGAGAGCAGCATTTGAACTGTATGATATGGTAAGGATAGATCATTTTAGGGGATTTGAAGCCTACTGGGAGATCCCGGCAAATGCTTCTACTGCTAGACCGGGAAGATGGGTAAAGGGACCAGGAATAGAGGTATTTAAAGCTATAAAAAGGGACTTAGGAGATCTGCCTATCATTGCTGAAGATCTAGGTTTTTTAACTAAGGGGGTGAGGAAACTCCTGAAAGACAGTGGGTATCCAGGAATGAAAATATTGGAGTTTGCATTTGATTCAAGGGAGGAAAGTGACTACCTGCCCCATAAATATCCTAAAAATTCAGTGGCTTATACAGGGACCCATGACAATGAAACTGTGGTAGGCTGGTATGAAAATGTAGTGAAAGATGACCGGGAACATGCTGAAAAATACCTAAAAAAATATTTAAAATTAAAAAAAATTAAACCTGAAAAAATAAACGATATATTTATAGAGGCTATCTGGAGATCTGATTCCGATATGACTATAGCTCAGATGCAGGATTTTTTGGGATTGGACAACAGAGCCAGAATGAATATACCATCAACATTGGGAAATAACTGGAAATGGAGATTAAAAGGGGATGAACTCAACGATAAATTGGCTAAAAAAATAAAGGAAATGACAGTTAAATATGGTAGATAGGAAAGAATAGTTGTAGATTTAAATATGGAATAAAAAAATTTAAATTATTTTTAATTTCGCTGCAGGCGATGTGGGAGGAATATATGAAATTTAAAAAAGATATAATCAAAACAGGTTTAGAAAAAAAATTGTTGGTTAAATACGGTAAAAAAATATCTGAAGGGTTGGATTTTGAAATATATGACGCACTGTCTCAAACAATAATGGAGGAGATAGGTCAATCTTGGAAAGCCACTAAAGACCTATACGATCATGGAAGGGAAGCTTTTTATTTTTCTGCAGAATATCTAATGGGAAGAGCATTTAGTAATAACTTAATTAATTTAGGAGTATATGACGGGGTCAAGGAATTATTGAAAGAGTTGAATATTGATATCAATAAGATAGAGAGTGCTGAATCAGATGCAGGATTAGGTAATGGTGGATTAGGAAGATTAGCAGCTTGTTTTATAGAATCTATGGCAACATTAAACCTGCCTGGAACAGGTTATGGTATCAGATATAAATTCGGGATGTTCAGACAGCAGTTTGAAGATGGATTCCAAGTGGAATATCCAGATAACTGGTTAAAATATGGAGATCCTTGGAGTCTGAGAAAGGACAGGGATAAGGTAGAAGTAAGATTTAATAAAAATGAGAGTGTAATGGCAGTACCTTATGATACACCTATCATTGGATATGGAACTAATAACATAAATACGTTGAGATTGTGGCAGGCAGAACCAGTGGAGGAACTGGATTTAGGTGAATTCAATGAACAGCATTATGCAGAAGCTATGAAGGAAAAAAATGAGGCGGAAAATATATCCAGAGTTTTGTATCCCAACGATGATACCAATGAGGGGAAAAAATTAAGATTGAAACAGCAGTATTTCTTTACCTCTGCATCACTACAGGACATTATCAGAAAATTTAAATTAAAACATGGAACAGATTTTAGTATGTTACCAGATTTCACAAGTATTCAATTAAATGATACCCACCCAGTGGTAGCAATACCTGAATTAATGAGAATCTTAATAGATGTAGAGGGCTTGTTGTGGGGTGATGCCTGGAAAATAGTAAGAAAAACATTTGCATATACCAATCATACAATCTTATCGGAAGCTCTAGAAAAATGGTACACAGAACTGTTTAAGGAAGTATTACCTAGAATATACAATATAATTGTAAGGATTCATGTGCAATTTCAAGAACTGTTGGAGGAAAAATATCCAGCAGATTTAAAAAGAAGAAAGAGGATGGCAATAGTTGATGAAGATACAAACTTAATTCATATGGCCTGGCTTGCAATTCATGGTTCTTATGCTGTAAATGGTGTAGCAGCACTCCATACAGAGATATTAAAGAATGCGGAATTAAAAGATTGGTATGAACTATACCCTGAAAGGTTCCAAAATAAAACTAACGGAGTTACTCAAAGAAGATGGCTGTTAAAGTCTAACCCTGAATTATCTGCATTGATTACAGAGTTAATTGGTGACAAATGGGTTACTGACCTGAGTGAATTAAAAAAATTAGAAACTTACGTGACAGATGAAAAGATATTAAACAGGTTTTTAGATATAAAAAATATTAAAAAAGAGCAGTTAGCTGGATTCATAAAGGGGAATACAGGGATAGATGTAGATACTGATTCTATATTTGATATACAGGTAAAAAGGTTACACGAATATAAGAGACAAATATTGAATATATTCCATATAATGGACCTCTACAATAGAATAAAGACAAATCCTGGGATGAAAATTACTCCTAAAACTTATGTTTTTGGAGCTAAGGCAGCGTCTGGATACTTTAGAGCTAAGGGAATCATAAAATTAATCAATGAAGTAGCAAAAGTAGTAAACGATGATGCAGATGTAGATGGAAGAATAAAGGTTGTATTTGTAGAAAACTATAATATTTCACCAGCTGAACTTATATTCCCGGCAGCAGATATATCGGAACAAATCTCCACTGCAGGAAAGGAAGCCAGCGGAACAGGAAATATGAAGTTTATGATGAATGGAGCTCCTACATTGGGAACTCTGGATGGGGCAAATGTAGAGATAGTTGAAGAAGCAGGAATCGAGAATAACTTCATCTTTGGAATGAAGGTGGAGGATATAGTAGAGTTGAAAAAATCCGGTTATAACCCGACTAAGGTTATGAATGAAACCAAGGGACTGAAAAAAGTGATGGATCAGCTGATAGATGGGACTTATAGTGATGGTGACACAGGAATGTTTAAAGAGTTACACGATGCACTCTTGGTAGGAGCTTCTTGGCATGCACCGGATCATTATTTTGTATTGCAGGATTTTGATGATTACAGAAAGGTTAGAGAGAGTATCGACAGTGCATTTGAAGACAGATTAGGATGGGCCAAGAAAGCATGGATGAATATATCCAATGCAGGTAAATTTACAAGTGACAGAACGATAGCTCAGTATGCAAAAGAGATTTGGAAGATAGAGGGGAAAAGAATATAAACTATATATTTAATCTCTGACAGGATTTAAAAGATCTCTAAATATAAAAATACAGGAAGAGGAAAAGGTTATTAATTTAATCTTTTCCTCTTTTTTTAAAGGTGAAAAATACATAAAAGAGTAGAAATAAGATAACCCTAATTGCAGAGGCACTGCCCATGGGAAAAACAGTTGATAATTCTTGACTAAAGTGCTACAATAATTGATGAAAATTATACAGAAAATTAGGAGGAAAAGATGCAGACATTTACAACTAGTGGAGTATGTGCTAAAACAATAGATTTTAAAATAGAGGAAGGTATTGTTAAGAGTGTAAAGTTTAATGGTGGATGTGCAGGAAATGCTATCGGATTATCAGCTTTAGTAGAGGGAATGAAAGTGGAAGACGTGGTTACCAGACTACAGGGAACAGAGTGTGGAAAGAGACCTACATCATGTCCTGATCAGTTAGCTAAAGCGTTAAAAGAGTTTATTAAATAAAATTAGAGGGAGGTTTTTAGTCTATAAACGCTAGAAACCTCCTTCTAATTTGTTATATTTCAGAGAAAATATGGTAAAATTAAAAGAGCAAAGAAAAAACATAAACGTAAATTTCCATAACAGCCATAATGGATACTTTAGAAGAACTATCATCTAAACTGATATAGTTTTTAAGTTCGTATAAAATAAATAGGAGGGGTTAGATGAAATATATATATATTTATATGGGAATAATAAATTTTTTGACTTTTTTAATTTTTGGAATAGACAAGTATAAGGCTAAAAAAGACTATTCCAGGGTATCGGAAAAAACATTGTTTCTCCTCTGTTTTATAGGTGGGGGAATAGGTGGGTTTATTGGGATGTATACCTTTAGACATAAAACTAGAAAATGGTATTTTAATCTGTTGGTACCCATATCGATAGTGGTAGGAGTTTATGGATGGTATTATATTTATGGGGCTTTAGTAAAGTAGTCGCAGACAATATAGATTGAAAACTTTGTGACGAAAATAAAATTATAATTAGAAGGAGAGTATAAAAATGAAAATAGAGAATGGAAAAAAAGTGACTTTAGAGTTTGTATTGAGAGATGATAAGGGAAATTTATTGGATAAAACTACCAAGGGGGATGAGTTAACTTTTACCTATGGTGAGGAAGCTGTGGTTATAGGGTTAGAAGAAGCTCTTTTAGGAAAAAAAACAGGGGATAAATTTAATGTGAAAATAACTCCCGATAAAGGATATGGTGAGTATGATGAAAATCTTACTATTGAGATGCCTATAGAAGAATTCGATGGGATGGGCCTCTATGAAGGGTTGGAATTTGAAGCTGATACAGATGAAGGTGTAGGAGTTTTCACTATAAAGGAAGTTATCTCAGAGGAGGACAAGGTGATTGTAGACGGGAATCATCCCTATGCAGGAATGACCCTTAATTTTGAGATAAAAGTAGTAAAGGTTAAGTAAATAACGTGACGCTCTAGTCACTTAGATTTGATTTAAGTCTTTATAAATTTTTAAAAGATTATAAAATTTCTGGATAGGAAAATATAAAATTAATAATTGGCGGTTATTGACTATTAAGTATTAATTTTATTTAGATTTATGGTATAATATTTAGCAAATAAATTAAAAGAGGTGTTAGTTTGAGTTTAACAATGGATATAATAGGGTTGTTAGCCCAGTATGAGCATGGAAAATTTTCAAATATATTATTGAATGATTATTTTAAAGAGAAAGAAACTGAACTTCCTGGATTAACCCGTGGGGAAAAAGGATTTATTACCGAAGTATTTTACGGAGTTATCAGAAATGTGATATTTTTGGATTATTCTATAAATAAAAGGGTAAAAAGTATAGATAAGTTATGGGTGAGAAACTTACTTAGATTGTCGATGTACCAAATACACTTTATGGATTCAGATGATGCAGGAGTAGTTTATGAAGGTGTAGAAGTAGCCAAGTTAAGAGGCGGGACATTCATCGGAAGTTTTGTAAACGGTGTACTCAGATCATTCATCAGAGAAAAAGATGAAGATATAGAAAAATTATTGGAAGAGGGAAGGGAAGATATAGTTCTGTCTTATCCAAAATGGTTCTTTGATGAGATCAAATGGGAACACAAGGAGAATTATTTAGAGATATTGAAGTCTTATAAAAAAATTCCTAATATCAGTGTAAAGATAAATAAATTAAACTATAATGAGGAAGATTTTTTAGACCTGTTAGAGATGAAAAAAATAAATGTCTTAAAAAAAGTAGAGGATGTTTATTATATCGATTCAGGAGTTATATTAGAAACTTATGAATTTAAAAGGGGTCAGATAACAGTACAGGATGGATCTTCATTCTTAGCAGCTAAATATTTAGATCCTCAGCCAGGGGAAAGAGTATTGGATACCTGTAGTGCTCCTGGAGGAAAATCTATGGCTATGGCAGAGATGATGGAAAATGAGGGTGAGATAGTAGCTCTGGATGTTCATAATCACAAGTTAAAATTAATTGAAAGCAGAACTAAGCAAATGGGAATAGATATAATAACTCCTAAACTTATGGATGCAAGGTTAGTGGAAGCAGAATTTGGATCAGAATCTTTTGACAGGGTATTAGTAGATGCACCATGCAGTGGTTTTGGAGTAATCAGAAAGAAACCAGAAGTACTTTACACTAAAAAGATGAAAAATGTACAGGAATTAGCTAAATTACAGCTGGAAATATTAAGTGCTGCTGCTAAAGTGGTAAAATCAGGAGGTACTCTGGTATACAGTACTTGTACTATCCTCAATAAGGAAAATCTTGAAAATGTAACTAAATTTTTAAAGACTAACCCTGATTTTGAGGTAGAAAAAGTAGAGATAGTACCAGAAGCGACTGGTACCTTTGATAAATTAGGCGGACTTAATATATTTGATGAATTTTTAGATGGATTCTATATGATTAAGATGAAGAAAAAATAAAAAGAAAGGTGGATATTATATCTGCCTTTTCTTTATAAAATAAGGAGAAGTTTATGATAGATGATTTAATAAAAGCAAATGAGTATGTGGTATCTAAGATTATAGAGAAAGATAAAGTTATTCTTGAGATGGAAGAATATGCAAAAGAACACAATGTACCTATCGTTACAAAGGAAGTGGCGGAGTATCTGAAATTTATGATTAAATCCAATAAGAGTAAAAACATATTAGAGGTCGGGACTGCCATTGGATATTCAGGAAGCGTTATGCTGCAGGGGAATGAAGATGTTAAGATTACAACTATAGAGATTGATGAAGACAGATACAACGAAGCTCGTGAAAATTTTGAAAAGATGGGGTATAGTTCTAGGGTAAACCAAATATTAGGAGATGCTCTGGTAGAGATTCCAAAATTAAATGATACCTTTGATTTTATTTTTATAGATGCAGCCAAGGGTAAATATATGGATTTTTATAAAGATTCTTATAAGTTATTAAAAAAAGACGGGATAATATTTATAGATAACATTATGTTTAGGGGGTACCTGTATAATGAATATCCTAAAAGATTCAGGACTATAGTCAGAAAACTGAATGAATTTATAGAATATCTTCATGAAAATGAAGATTTTGTACTCCTACCTTTTGGAGATGGAATAGGATTAGTCAAAAAATAGTTTTTAGCAACAGTATAAACTGTTGCTTTTTTATTTCAGAAAAAAATAACAATAAAATTAAATAAAACAACTTTGTTTTTATTCCAATGTAGTGAGTTTAACATAAGACACCATAATTTTTAACAATATGCAATTGAACAAATTGTTTATTGCCTAATCGGAGGAAGAAGTATCATTTTTAGTAAATAGTAATATAAGAATTCAGCTAGAAAAGGAGGAATTATGGAAATAAGTGGATTTTTAAAAATAGATGAAAAAAAAGCCTGTGAGAAGTTAAAAAAAATAATCATCGACCTGCTAAAAAAAGAAGGTAAAGACGGGATATTAATTGGATTAAGTGGAGGAATAGATTCGGCCTTACTCACAGCTTTAGCAGTCAAGGCTGTTGGAAATGAAAATGTCAAAGTATCCTATATCTATGATTGTGATAATGAAAGTGAATCAAAAATCAAAGCTGAGAAAGTTGCGAAATGGTTAAATTTAAAATTAGACCTATATGATATGACAGATGATATGAAAAATGTAAAAATTTATTCATTTCTTATCATACATCTTGTAAGAGTATCCAAAGTTTTTAATAGAGCTATTTTTAGGCTATGGAAATTATTATTCAATGAAAGTCCCTTTATATCAATATTAAATAATAAACAACATGAATATAAAAAAATAAAGAAAACAATTTACAATACAACTTTAAAACATATTGAAGTCGGAATAAATACAAGGCATATATTTAGACGTCAGTATTTAGAAAAAAAAGCTGCCTCAGAAAATTTATTATTATTAGGGGCAGCTAACCGTTCTGAAGCCATGGTAGGATGGTTTGTAAAAGGTGGAGTAGATGACCTTATTTTTCAACCGTTATTGGGGTTATATAAAGCACAGGTAAGGCAGTTAGCATCATATCTAAATTTACCAGATGAAATTCAAAATCAAATGCCTTCACCAGATATGATAAAGGGAATGACAGATGAATTTATATTAGGAATTAAATATGAAAGAT
>CAZUGM010000083.1:0-8658 GCA_964619915.1 uncultured Fusobacteriaceae bacterium
ATTGAACAGAATCAGAAAGAATATTATCTTCGCGAAAAGATGAAAACTATTAAAAATTTTGGAATATTAGGCCTAGGAACCTATGTTCCTGAAAAGATAATGACAAATTTTGATTTAGAAAAAATAGTAGATACTTCAGATGCGTGGATACAAAAGATGACAGGGATAAAAGAAAGAAGGATAGCAGCAGAAAATGAGGCTACCTCAGATCTTGCCTACAATGCAGCGGTAAAGGCCTTGGAATCATCTAATACAAAGGCAGAGGAAATAGACCTGATAGTGGTGGCTACAATGACACCGGACTATTTTACTCCCTCTGTATCGGCTATATTACAAAAAAGATTGGGAGCACACCATGCAGCGGCATTTGATTTAGGTGCGGCTTGTAGTGGTTTTGTATATGGATTAGAAGCTGGAGGAAACTTTATAGCTACTGGTATGTATAAAAAGGTCTTGGTAATAGGTGCAGAAGTATTTTCTAGAATTTTAGATTGGGAAGACAGAAATACATGTGTATTATTTGGTGACGGTGCAGCAGCAGCAGTGTTGGGAGAAGTGGAAGAAAATCATGGTATTATAGGTTCTCACCTGGGAGCTGATGGAGATTTAGATGATGTATTGGTTATCCCGGCAGGTGGATCTAGAGCTCCTGCAACCCATGAAACTGTAGATGATAGATCTCACTACCTTAAGATGAAGGGACCGGAAGTGTTTAAATTTGCTGTAAAAGCAATGCCTGGAGCAGTTGAAAAAGTGTTGGGGAATACAGGTATAGGTATAGATGAATTGGATTTGATTGTACCTCATCAGGCTAATATGAGAATCATAAGTTCAGCGGCAAAAAAATTGGGATTTCCGGCAGAAAAGTTTGTAATCAACTTGGATAAATATGGAAACACTTCAGCGGCTTCTGTTGGTCTGGCCTTGGGAGAAGCAGTGGAAAAAGGAATGGTTAAAAAAGGTGATAACATAGCATTGGTAGGCTTTGGAGCAGGATTAACGTATGCGTCATGTGTTATGAAGTGGGCGTATTAATCATACAAAATTTGACATAACAGGTGTTATATGATATAAATTACAGGTGTTATGAATAGAGGAGGGACTATGTCGAAAATAGCGTTTATATATCCAGGACAAGGGACACAATATGTTGGAATGGGTAAGGAATTATATGAAACAAATGAGATGGCTAAAAAATATTTTGATGAAATATTTGAGAGCTTAGAATTAGATTTAAAAGAAACTATGTTTAATGGACCTGAGGAAAAATTAAAACAAACAAAATATACACAGCCTGCTATAGTAACTATGTCATTGGTATTGACTAAGTTATTAAAGGATAGCGGAATAGAAGCGGACTACGTGGCAGGACATTCGCTGGGTGAATATTCAGCCTTGGGAGCGGCTGAGGTATTATCGACTTTTGATACAGTAAGATTAACTGCCCTTAGAGGGGAGATTATGAACGAGGTTTCAGGAGAGGTAGACGGAACTATGGCAGCTATCATTGGACTGGAATCAGCTAAGATAGAGGAAATCTGTAAAAATATAGATGGAATAGTAGAAGCTGTAAACTACAATGAACCTAAGCAGACTGTAATAGCGGGATCAAAAGATGCTATTGATGCAGCTTGTGAGGAATTAAAAGCAGCTGGTGCTAGAAGAGCTATGGTATTAGCTGTATCCGGACCATTCCACTCATCACTTATGAAACCGGCAGGAGATAAATTAAAAGCAGATTTTGATAAATTTAACTTTAAAGAAGGAAATATCGAAGTATTATCTAATACAGGAGTAGAGTTTTTAAAAGATGCTGAAAAAATAAAGGAAGAATTATACCACCAAACTTTTGGTCCTGTAAGATGGGTTGAAATAATTGAAAAATTAAGAGATGCTGGGGTAACTAAATTCTATGAAATCGGACCTGGAAAAGTATTGAAAGGGTTAGTTAGAAAGATAGATAAAACTTTAGAAGTGGTAAATGTCGAATCAATATAAGAAAACCTTTAATAGCTAAAGGAGACTGGACTAACTGAATTTTATGAAGTCAGATCCGGAGAAGTATTGAAAAGATTTAGTTAGAAAAACAATTGAGGAGGTATTTGTAGAATGATTAATTTAAAAGGTAAAGTTGCGGTAATTACTGGATCAAGTAGAGGGATAGGTAAATCTGTTGCTGAAAAATTAGCAG
Source organism: uncultured Fusobacteriaceae bacterium (assembly GCA_964619915.1). Taxonomy (GTDB): domain Bacteria; phylum Fusobacteriota; class Fusobacteriia; order Fusobacteriales; family Fusobacteriaceae; genus Psychrilyobacter. The sequence goes on from CAZUGM010000083.1 coordinate 2,192, forward strand.
AAGCAGGAGCCAATATCGTAATTACAGATATATTAGTAGAAGCAGGAGAAGCTACAGCTAAAGAAGTAGCAGAAAAGTACAATGTAGAGACATTATTTGTAGAAAGTAATGTTACAAATTCTGAAAGTTGTGTAGCGTTAGCTAAAGCTACAATGGAAAAATTTGGAAGGGTGGATATATTAGTAAACAATGCTGGAATCACAAGAGATGGATTATTCATGAGAATGAAGGAAATTGATTTTGATCTAGTTATTGATATCAACTTAAAGGGTGCTTTCAACACAACTCAAGCATTTTATAGAACGATGACTAAACAAAGAACAGGAAGCATAATCAACATGGCTTCAGTAGTAGGACTTATGGGTAACGCAGGTCAAGTAAACTACTCGGCTTCAAAAGCGGGATTAATCGGAATGACTAAATCTTTAGCAAGAGAAGCTGCTAAAAGAAACGTAAGAGTAAACGCTATAGCTCCAGGATATATTCAATCAGAAATGACTGATGTTTTAAGTCCGGAAGCTAAAGAGATGATGATGAGAAATGTTCCTTTAGAAACAATGGGAACTCCTGCAGATGTAGCTAACGCAGTGTTATTTTTATCATCGGATTTATCATCGTACATAACAGGTCAAACCCTAAGTGTAAACGGTGGAATGATAATGCAATAAAACCTTTTAAAGGTTGAAAAAATGTATAAAATTTGTTATTATTATATATAGTAAACTTAAAATTCAAGGAGGAAAAATTATGTTAGATAAAATTAAAGAAGTAGTAGTAGATCAATTAGGTGTAGACGCGGATCAAGTAACTTTAGAGGCGAACTTCATCGACGATTTAGGAGCAGATTCATTAGATACAGTTGAATTAATCATGGCATTCGAAGAAGAATTCGATATCGAAATTCCTGATGCAGATGCTGAAAAGATCAAAACTGTTCAAGATGTAGTTAACTTCGTAGAAGCAGCTAAATAAAAGATTATAGATAGGGGAGTTATATCCCCTATTATTTTTTATTTTTAAGAAGTTATAAATTTATAATTGATTGGATGCGGCATTATGCTGCTTCTATTTAAAAAACTGTCTGTAGATTAGATATGATAATAGAAAATCAACAATTGGTAGGAAGCTACAATTTAGAGGTAGGTATTTAAAAAACTTAAATATTATGAGGTGAAGAAATGAGAAGAGTTGTAATTACTGGGGTAGGAATGATAACTGCACTAGGAACAGGGGTAGAAAAATCTTGGGCTAAAATAAAAGCTGGAGAGTGTGGAATAAAGAAAATACAGAGTTTTGATGCTGAAAATACAGCGGTAAAGATAGCCGGAGAAGTAACTGATTTCAATCCTACAGATTTTGGAATTGAAAAAAAAGAAGTTAAGAAATTAGCTAGAAATTCACAATTTGCCATAGCAGCAGCTAAGATGGCCTTAGAAGATGCAAAATTTGAGATAACTGAAGAAAATGCAACTTCTGTAGGAACTATTGTTAGTTCTGGAATTGGTGGAATGGAAGTTTTTGAAAACCAACATAAAACTTTATTAAATAAAGGTGCTAGAAGAGTATCGCCCTTTACAATACCTGCAATGATAGCTAATATGGCTTCTGGAAATGTAGGAATATATACTGGTGCTAAGGGACCTAATAAAACTATAGTAACAGCATGTGCTGCTGGAACTCACTCAATCGGAGATGCTTTTGAGATGATAAAATATGGAAAAGCTGATACTATGATAGCAGGTGGAACTGAAGCTTGTATCACAGAATTCGCGATCACAGGTTTTGCTAATATGAAAGCATTATCTACTAGAAATGATGAACCAACAAAAGCATCTAGACCATTTAACGTGGACAGAGATGGATTTGTAATGGGAGAGGGATCAGGAATATTGATCTTGGAAGAATTAGAGCAGGCTAAAGCCCGTGGAGCAAAGATATATGCAGAGATGGTAGGATATGGAGAAACTTGTGATGCGCATCATATCACTTCCCCTGGACCAGGTGGAGAGGGAGCAGCAAGAGCTATAGAGATGGCTTTAAAGCAAGGAAATATAGAGAAGACTACAGTTGACTATATCAACGCACATGGAACTTCTACACCGGCTAATGACAGACTGGAAACAGCAGCTATAAAAACTGTTTTTGGAGATCATGCTAAAGATTTAGCAGTATCATCTACTAAGGGAGCTACAGGTCATGCACTTGGAGCAGCAGGTGGAATTGAAGGTGTAATATTAGCCCTTGGAATCAACGAAGGGATAATGCCACCAACTATCAACTATGAAAATCCAGATGAAGAATGGGATGTAGATTACGTTCCAAATGAAGCAAGAAACAAGGAAATAAGAGTGGGAATGTCTACATCATTAGGATTTGGTGGACATAACGCAGTAATAGCTATGAAAAAATACGAGAACTAAAAATAATATACTAAGGGTGGGAAAATGAAAAAATACTTGGAATTAGAAAAAATTCTAGGTCACACTTTTAAGGATAAAAAACTTTTAAAACATGCCTTACTTCATAGATCTTATGGAAATGAAAATAAGGAATATAAAAAAATAAGCAACGAGAGACTAGAACTGTTAGGAGACGCAGTTCTAGATCTTGTCGTTACTGAATATTTATATAAAAATTTTAAAGAATCCTCAGAGGGTGATCTGGCTAAATTAAAATCAATGGTAGTAAGTGAACCGGTATTGGCAAAAATATCGAGAAAATTAAAATTAGGTGAATACCTTTTCCTAAGCAAGGGAGAAGAAGTTACCGGCGGAAGAGACAGATCTTCAATCTTAGGAGATGTGTTTGAATCGGTATTAGGAGCTATATACCTAGATTCAGATCTGGAGACGGCTAGAAAATACGGGTTATCTCATCTGATTTATGAGATAGAGCATATCTATGAAAATGATGAATTGATAGATTTTAAGACGGCATTACAGGAATACAGTCAAAGAAAATATAAGGAAGTACCTACCTATGAGCTCATAGGTGAAGATGGACCGGATCATGCTAAATTTTTTAAGATAGGTGTATTTATGAATAAAAAATTAGTGGGATCAGGAGAGGGAAGAAATAAAAAAACAGCAGAGCAGAAAGCCGCGAAACATGCCTGCGACAGTCTGGGAATAAAATATATTGAAACATTATAATATTCCTATATTTATCAGTCACTTTGGATGTCCCCATACCTGTGTATTTTGTAATCAGGTAAAAATAAACGGTAGGGAAACTGATGTCACGTGTTCGGATATTGAAGAAACAATAGAAGAATATTTAGAGATTCTGCCAAAAGATTCAGAAAAAGAAGTAGCTTTTTTTGGTGGAACCTTTACAGGGATTGATGTGAGGATACAGGAAGAGTATTTAGCTACAGTTAAACCATATATCGATAAAGGTCTTGTAGATGGGATTAGACTCTCTACAAGACCTGATTATATTAATGAAAAAATATTGGAGCTTCTTTTAAAATATGGTGTGACGACTATAGAGTTAGGAGTCCAGTCTCTGGATGACGAAGTCTTGTCTCGATCTGAAAGAGGTTATAAATCTGATATAGTAGAAGCGGCCTCTACTTTAATAAAGAGTTATGGTTTTAAATTAGGAATACAGGTAATGCCTGGATTACCTGGGTCTACCAATCAAACAGATTTTGAAACAGCAGAAAAGGTAGTGAAGATAAAACCGGATATGGTCAGGATATATCCCACATTGGTTATAAATAATACAAAGCTGGAAAAGATGTATTATGACAGAGAATATAGCCCTATGGAGTTAGAGGAAGCTGTTGCCAGAGTATTGCCGATCATGGTTTTGTTTGAACTTAATGATATAAATATAATTAGGGTGGGATTACAGCCTTCTGACGACCTCTGTGAAGAGGGTGTAATAAAAGCAGGACCTTTTCATCCGGCTTTTAAAGAAACCATTGAAACGGAGATATACGGTAGATTTTTAAGGTCTTTAAATGTAGAAAGTTTGGATATAGTTACCCACGAGAAAAATATCTCTAAAATAGTTGGAATGAAAAAAAAGAATAAGTTGTTCTTTGGAAAAAAGATGACTGTAAAGATTGATAACAATTTGTCATTGGAAAAAGTAGTGGTAAATAAGGTACAATATACTAGGAAAGAGATCTTAAATAAAATTTTAGAGAGTGGTATATTATGAACCAGATAATAGTAAGTATAAGTGATTTTGAAGAAAGAGCAACTCTTTTAGAAGGGGAAAAACTCACAGAATTTTTTATACAAAGAAACGAACAAAATAGAATAAATGGTAATATATATAAGGCTAGAGTAGCCAATGTATTACCTGGGATGGAATCAGCATTTTTGGATATTGGATTAGAAAAAAATGCTTTTTTGCATGTCCGGGATCTGCGTGAATTTGAGGAAAAATACCTCAATGGTGTAGAAAACAGCAACAGACCTATAGAGGATATCCTCAGTGTAGGAGATGAGATAATAGTTCAGGTAGTAAAGGAACCCAGAGGTGACAAGGGGGCCCGTGTGACGACTCATTATACTATACCGGGAAAATACCTGGTGCTGATGCCAAATGACAGCCATATTGCTATCTCGCAAAAGATAAAGGATACCAAAGAGAGGGAAAGGCTGGAAACACTAATCGATAACATAAAACCCAATGAGATGGGGGTTATTATAAGGACTGCAGCTAAGGATAAAAACAATCTTCATTTTGAAAAAGAGGTTGAATATCTGGTGAAAAAATGGAAAAATATAGAAAATAGCTTTAAAAAAAGTAAGGTTGGAGAGATTCTATATCAAGATAACGATATGGTTACAAGAACCGTAAGGGATGTTTTTTCCAATCAGATAGATGAACTGATAATAGATGATGAGGAGAAGTACTGGGAGATAGTGGATTATGTAAAGGCATTTTCCGACAATACATTTAAAACTAAGGTTAAATTATTTCAGAGTTCCCTTCATATTTTTGATCATTACAATGTAACTAAGGGATTGGAGACAGCTTTAAATGAAAAGGTCTGGCTGGATTGCGGGGGATATCTGATCATCCAAAAAACAGAAGCTCTCATAAGTATAGATGTAAATACAGGTAGAAATACAGGGGTAATGAACTTAGAAGATACTGTGGTAGAAACCAATATAGAAGCAGCTAGAGAGATAGCAATACAGCTGAGGCTGAGAAATCTGAGCGGTATTATTATCATAGATTTTATCGATATGAAGGTGGAAAAAGACAAGCTGAAGGTAGTAGAGGTCTTAGGTGAAAGTCTCAAAAAAGATAGGATAAAAAATAATATCATTCATTTTACAGATCTTGGTCTGGTTGAGATGACAAGAAAAAGACAGGGAATCCCCCTGGCTAAATACTATCAAAAACCTTGCCCATGCTGTGGCGGAACAGGAACGGTAAAGTCTAAAGAGAGTATTATCCTGGACATAATGAGGGAGATAAGGGAGATCGCAGAGGATAAGGATATCAGGTTGATAAGGCTGACTACAAGTGTGGAGTTATATGACTTTATCTGTGAGGCTTATATTGAGTTTATAACAGGATATCTGAAGTTGCGTAAGAAGGAATTTATCCTGAAAAAAAATAAGAAAAATGAAGAAAAAAACAATAATGACTATGAAATAGTAATGGAGATGTAAGATGAAAAAAATAGTAGCGGTATGTGCAGGAAGTTTTGATCCTATAACTAAGGGACATTTAGATATTATAAAGCGTGCCAGTAAATTTTCAAATAAATTAATAGTGGGTATTTTAAATAGCCATAACAAAAAATATTGGTTTAATTTAGAGGAAAGAAAAGCATTGGTTGAAAAATGTTTATCGGAATTAGATAATATAGAGGTAAAGACTTTTGATGGATTGTTGGTAGATTTTGTTTTACAGAATAAGGCTAATATTGTAGTGAGAGGTTTAAGAGCAGTTTCAGACTATGAATATGAACTGCAGTTGGCTCTTACAAATAAATCCCTTTCAGATAATCAGGTGGAGACGATATTTTTACCTGGATCAAGGGGAAGTCTGTATCTCAGTGCCAGCCTGGTAAGGGAAGTAGCGCTTCATGATGGAAGGATAGATGAATTTATTTCACCGGAGATAGTGGAGGATGTAAAAGAGAGGGCAAAAAAGATAAAACAGAAAGAGATGCAGTCTAAAATAAAGGATTAGAGGAATTATTAAAAAAATAAAAAAGAAAATTTTTAATTTTCTCTATTTTTAGAGAAAAAATAAGAATAAAGGGGATGAAGTTCATGGCTAAATTAAAAACTATATATATATGCTCAGACTGTGGCTATGAATCTTCTAAATGGCTGGGAAAATGCCCGGAATGTGACAGCTGGGGGACATTGGAGGAAGAGGTCAGCAGTGCTTCTTCTAAAAGTGGTGTAAAAAAAAGAATCAGCAGCACCAAGGTGGTTAATTTTAAAGATGTAGAGATTGAAAAAAATTACATCTGGTGGGTCAAC
>CAZUGM010000084.1:0-8523 GCA_964619915.1 uncultured Fusobacteriaceae bacterium
ATATAACAACAGACTGACCAAACGGACAAAAACTATGTTTATGGAAGGGGGACATTCCTATGTCTACCTTATATACGGTATCTATGGCTGCTTTAATGTTGTTGCAAACCTTAAAGGTATTCCACATGCTGTTTTAATAAGAGCCTTAGAACCATTAGATGGTATAGAATTCATGCATAAAAATAGAAAATCTAAAACAGCCAGGGAGCTTTTAAACGGGCCGGGTAAATTATGCCAGGCGCTCAATATAAGTGTAGCCGATGATGCATGTGACTTGACGATCCAGGAAAATTTATGGTTAGAAGATGACGGTTATAGACCAAATTTTATAGTAGAGTCCAAAAGGATTGGAATAGAATATGCAAAAGAATACAAAGAAAAACTCTGGCGTTTTTATATTAAAAATAATAAATTTATATCACGAAAATAAACCCTTGAGATTTTTTTGTAAAAAAAAAAGTGTCGTACACCGACCTTCGAAAACATTCCAACCACACGGCACCCAATTAGAAAACTCAAACAAAGCTACCCTATAACACCCAAAATAACCAACTTAGTGCTGCTTCCTTCCGGATCTGACACGGTTCACTGGCATTTCGCCGCATAGGACTTTATTCTCAACATCTTCTAAAAGGACCTGCTGTGACAGATTGATCCTCAGGTCGACTTCACCTCTACTAAAGCGGATTGTAGATTACAAGGCACCGCTAGCTCCCCAGTTAGTACGACAAAATGAGTATATCATGGTTTTTACATTAATGCAAATTAATTTCTAAGATTTACTCTATTTTCAACAAATCTGATATTTTTTTACACATTCCCGTTATATTTTAGTATAACCATTGTAATATCGTCAGATTGTTCTGCTCCACCAACAAATTTTTTAATATCTTCTTTAATTACTTTTTCAATGTTATACACATCTCTTTTATCTTTTTTTATCTCTGACAGTACTTTTTTAAGCCTCGCTTCAGAATATTGTTTGTTATCTTTATCCATGGCTTCTGTTACACCATCTGTATAGAGATATAAAATATCTCCATTTTTAAGTTTTAAATTTGCTCTCTTGAATTTAAATCCGGATATTCCTCCAACAACAAAGTTTTTTTCCAACGATAAATATTCATACTCCTCCTCATCTTTTCTACATATCAATGGCGGATTATGACCTCCGTTCGAATATTCCACTTCCCCTGTTGTCACATCTAATATACAGATAAATACTGTAACAAATAAACACTCATCATTATCTTCCCCAAGCATATTATTTACGTTAAACAGAATCTCTTCAGCAGGAATCCCCCTTAAGGCTTCATTTTTCATTAAAGTTTTAGCAATCACCATAAATAATGAAGCTGGAACCCCCTTACCGGATACGTCAGCAATAAGAAAACAAAGTCTGTTTTCATCGACCAAGAAGAAATCATAGTAGTCCCCTCCAACCTCTTTTGCAGCTTCCATGCTGGCAAAAATATCAAATTCTTTTCTCTCAGGAAAGGGAGGAAAAATTCTTGGAAGCATACTTGTCTGTATCCTTTTAGCTATCTCAAGCTCACTTTCAATTTTTTCCTTAGCTGCAGTCGTCTCCTTTAATTCATATATATATAGTTTGAGATCCTCTGTCATTTTATTAAATGACTGGGAAAGGAGCTCTATCTCGTCACCTGTGTTGATTTCGACACTATGATCCAGATTACCTGTTCCTACAAGTTTCACATAATCTGTAAGTTCGATTATTGGATTTGAAAGTTTGTTGGACATCTTTATTCCAACGAATATTATTATTATTAATATTATTATATACGCAATTATCATATTTATCTGGGCACTCTCAACAGCCCTGTCTATGTCAGCATCCGTGCGTCCATGAATTTCTTCAAAGGTATTTTCTACCATATCTGCACTGGCTGTTATTTTGTCCACTGGAATCTCAACTGCAAGACTTGCCCTCGTACTGCGGATTGGCACATAAGCCAAGATCTTTTCCTTACCATTATCATCACGGTATCTGTCGAAACCTGTTTCTCCAGATATCATTTTTTCAACGATTCCTCTATACTCTTGATTCTCGGTTTTCAACAAGCTCTCACTCTTTTCAAAATTATCAATTACTTCTTTTCCCGAATGTACAACTACCCTTCCTTCCTTGTCGATTACATAGGCAGTTCCTATATCCCCTACTTGAGAACTTATTATTTTTAATACTGATCCGACGGTTATATCTGAAGCAACGACACCTATAAAGTTTCCCTTATTGTCATACACTGCTTTGTAACAGGTTACAATAATTCTTTTACTCATTTCTTCGTTTTGGTAAGGAAAGGGTGTTGCATCTATATAGGGCATTGTCCACCCAACCCCCTTTCTTTCTAGCGCTTTCTGATACCACCCTCTTTTTCTAGGATCATAATTTTTTGCTATTGTAGACCGCCATGGAAATCCTTTATATACTCCATCCTTTGTACCCATGTATACCGAAATCAAATTATCGTCATTTGAATAGATCGGCCTAAAAACATAGTCCATATTACTCAAAAGATCTATCTGTTCTTTCATTATATTTCTCGAGATACCTGGGGGAAGAGTCACCACTGAAACATTCTCGGGATTTTGAGGTTTTGATTCCCTATAATATGTCTCTATACTTTTAAACATAACTGGATCGGAAAAAACAACATTGGCGTATTCACTCATAATGTTAATACCGGATTCTACTTTCTCTAACAGAGAATCGGTGTAATCAGCCTGAGATTTCACAAGTGCACGCATATATCTTTCAGTATCCGATCTCAACATCTCTCTACTCTCTGAAATAGAACTCTCCCATAGTTCCTTGTTTGAGTCCAAGGAAGCCTTCGCTTTCACTTTTATATCTATACTGGAAATCAATAAAAATATAAGCAGAGAAATAGAAGTCATTCCCAGCAGTAACGAAAGTATTTTTGTTTTTATTGTTTTTTTATTAATTTTATTTATAGACATCTTAACCAACTCCAATGTTTATACTACCATCAATAACATAGACTTTTTAGGTAAGAAAGGCAATCTTATAAAACGATTTTTATAAAGCCTCTGGGATTAATTATAAAAATAATTTATCGCTAAAGTTAATAATTTAAAGCAGTTTTTTTGTCAAAGTAAGTATGTTTTTCCCATCTTTTCTTTTATAATCAACTGTATCCATAATATTTTTGATTATAAATATCCCAAGTCCTCCAACCCTTCTTTCTTCTACCGGCAGTGTAATATCAGGATCCTCTTTTTGCAGGGGATCAAAGGCAGTTCCTGTATCACTTATTTCTATAAAAATAGTATCATTGTTTATGGTTTCGCAATCAATTTTAAGTTCTCCACACCCCTTATCATAAGCATACTTTATAATATTTATCAACGCTTCTTCACTAACTAATCTGAGTTGATAATCTATTTTCTCACTATCAACGATTTCCTTAGTTTCTAAAAGAATAAATTGTATCATCTCTTCGAGGTTATTCATGCCTACCTTGAATTTTTTTTTGGACATATTTATCACCATATTTTTTTAGAATATATACAATATTTCCCACAAGTTTATCCATAGAACTCCAAAAAGGTTCACTACCGATTATTTTTTCAATCCTCTCCACCCTTGCTCAATCAATCATTGTTCTTTTTTGAGATTAAAACAATTATAGATCTAGGACCCACTAAAATTTTATTTTGGTCTTTCAGTTTTTTCTCTTCTCCTTGAGGCCAAAAATCTTCTCCACTTGGCATATCCGTATTTGTAGCTACATACCAACATTTCCCCCTTGGAAGTACAGGGAGTTGAAATACATGCATCTCCCAATGGGAATTCATAGCCATATAGATAAATTCGTCTTCCTCGGTTTTATACTTGGCAGCAGATCCGCAAAACATCACTGCTATTGTATATGATAGAGAATTACAATTGATATTCCACGCTTCGGTTCCATGCCATGAAACTTCAGGATACCCTGTGTCAGTGTGATAGCTGTCAAATCTGGTGACCCTTAAAACAGGGTGTGCTTTTCTAAAGGCTATTATATTTTTAAAATATGAAAAAAGATCATTATTTTCCTTTAAAAGTCCCCAATTTAACCATGAAATCTCATTGTCCTGACAGTAAGCATTATTATTTCCAAACTGGGTATTTCCAATTTCGTCCCCTGAAAGAAGCATTGGAACACCACGACTGACAAGTAATAATGTCACTGCATTTTTAATTTGTTTTTTTCTCAGAAAATTAATATTCGGATCATCTGTAGATCCTTCCCATCCACAATTCCAGCTTTCATTATCATTCCCGCCATCACAGTTGCCCTCTCCATTTGCAATATTATGTTTTTCATTGTATGAAACAAGATCCATCATGGTAAAACCATCATGACAGGTGATAAAATTTATAGAAGCAGTGGTTCCTCTATTTTCTAATCTATATAGATCTGGTGACCCCTGGATCCTCTTAATTACTTCTCTGACCACCTGTTTATCTCCCTTTAAAAAATTTCGGATATCATCTCTAAATTTTCCATTCCATTCTGCCCACCTTCCCCAGGAAGGAAATGATCCTACCTGATACAATCCACCGGCATCCCAAGCTTCTGCGATAAGTTTACATTTTCCTAAAATCGGATCAAATGCCAATGTTTCAAGTAATGGGGGATTTGCCATTGGTACTCCATTTTGATCCCTTGAAAGAATAGAAGCAAGGTCAAACCTGAATCCATCGATATGATATTCCGATGCCCAATATCTCAAACAGTCCAGTATCATATTTCTGACTATGGGATTGTTGCAGTTCAGTGTATTTCCACATCCGCTAAAATTATAGTAGTGGCCCTCTGGAGTCAGCAAGTAATAAGTTTTATTGTCGTGTCCTTTAAAAGAAATATAAGGTCCACTCTCATTTCCCTCAGCTGTATGATTAAAAACAACATCAAGAATTATTTCAATACCATTTTTATGCAGTTCCTTGATGAGATTTTTTAATTCATCCACTTCCATTCCAAACTTACCTGTTGCAGCATAGCCGGTTTTGGGTGCAAAAAATCCTACAGTACTATAACCCCAGTAATTCATCAACTTTTTACCGGTTTCCTTTGAAATCCTTGAATTTTCAAATTCATCAAATTCAAATATAGGAAGAAGTTCAATACAGTTAATCCCCAGTTCTTTCAAATAGGGTATTTTCTCAATGATGGCAGCATAAGTCCCGGGATACTTAACTTTTGAAGTATCATCTTTTGTAAAACCTCTCACATGTAATTCGTAAATAATCAGGTCTTTTATATCCAATTCCAGAGGTTTTTCTCCCTCCCATTCAAAATCATCAAAAAATATTCTGGACCTATGCTGGAATGGATCAGCCCAGTCTGGTTCTATGCCCCAAATTTCCCTTCCTCCGGCAGCTTTTGCATATGGATCCATCAATATCCTTTCTTTGTTGTACAGGTGCCCTTCTGTAGGATTATGAGGTCCATCTACCCTGTACCCGTATTCAATATTTTCAAACTCAAGGTCAAAAACAGTCATGGCAAATACATTTCCTATTCTAAATTCTTCCGGAAACGGTATTACTACAAAGGGTTCTTTTTCTTTTTTCTTAAACAAAACTAATTCACAACTAGTTGCATACCTTGAAAAGATAGAAAAATTAACTCCTTCCGGGACAATGGTTGCACCAAAAGGAAGTGCTCTCCCCCTTCTAAATTTTATTTCATTTTGCTGGTGGGTTGGAAATACATCTATTCTCAACATTTTTATCCTCCTTTTTGTAAGAACTCAAGAGCCTCATCTGTAGTATTAAAAGATCTGAAAATATTTCCAAAGCCTGTCATTTCCATCACATCACCGACTTCTTCGTTCATTTCTACAAGTACTCCATTTCCACCCTTTGATTTTAATGTTTTTGCTATTATCATCAAAACTCTTAAACCTGCACTTGACACATATTCACACTCTTTCATATTAATAACCAGACTGTTATTTTCATTTAATTTTTCCATGATTTCATCCTTTACCGAAGGTGCAGTATTTCCATCGAGTCTCCCACTAAGACTTACAATATCAATATTTTCTGTCTTTTCAAATTTAACTTTCATTTTATTCCCCCTTTATTGCAGAATTAATCTTATTTGCATTTTTAGGTTTATGGTTTCCTTTTGGTATTTTTTATCACTATATTTTTTATCCTTGAAATAACCTTATAATATATATTTCATTATAAATTTAAGGTTGTCAAATAAATATCCTCCCCCTTTATCCGAGGCAACATAATTTCCCTTAGGTAGAGATAATAAAAAAAGACCAATATATCAATTTGTATATCGAAAAAATAAATACAGTTAAAAAATTATATAAAAAACAGGATTTAAACAGTAATAGATGTATATTTTAAAATAAGGAGGGGATATAGTTATGTTGGAGATAAAAAAAACAATAATTGTTGATAAATCATTTTTTTTTAATGGTATTTCAACGAAAGGGAATGAAATTTATCTTTCCTATGTATTAAAAGCACATTTAGCAGAAAATAATGAAATTTATTTAGAGGGAACAGGGATGACAGGGATGGTAAATTTAAATTTGATATCCAAGCAAAGAGAGGTAATCCAAACAAATTTAAGTGATCATATCGAACTTTCTAAAAGCAGCAGTGAATATAAAGCATTTTGGGAAGAGGGAGCCAGAAAGTGCGAAGAGGCACTATCTTCATTGAATTATATTGAAAAAACATTAGACAAATATGTTGAATAGGCATTAACTAATAAAAAAAAGGGGGGAAACCTCTTTTTTTATTTGATTGTACATTAAAGATTCTACACTATTGACAAATAACAAAAATAGGGTAATATTGAAACACAGGAATACATAAATAAGAATTAAAGCATCTTAAAAATATCGTTTTTAATATCAACTTATAAAGTTTTTAAAATATATTTAGGAGGTTTTTTATGAAAAAAAGATTTATGCCAGAACCATTTAAGATCAAATCTGTAGAGACTATGACTTTACCAAGTGAAGAGGAAAGAAAAAAAGCTATTGAAGAAGCTGGATTTAATACTTTTTTACTGAAATCCAATGAGTGTTATGTGGATCTATTGACGGACTCAGGAACCAATGCCATGAGTGATAAACAATGGGCAGGTCTTATGGTAGGAGATGAAGCTTATGCCGGCAGTAAAAACTTCTACCACCTCCAAGAGACAGTTAGGGAATATTTTGGCTTTAAGCATATAATCCCCACCCACCAGGGAAGGGGGGCAGAAAATATTTTATCCTCTCTGACTATTAAAGACGGGGACTGGGTCCCTGGAAACATGTATTTTACGACGACTAGATTTCACCAGGAAAGAAATGGAGCAAAGTTTAGAGATGTAATATGCGATGCTGCACATGATCCCACTAGAGAAGATGTTTTGTTTAAAGGAAATGTAGACCTCAAAAAATTCCAAGATCTTATAGATGAAGTAGGAGCAGATAAGATACCGTATATCTGTCTGGCTGTTACTGTAAACCTAGCTGGTGGTCAGCCGGTTTCTATGCAAAATATCAGAGAAGTTTCTGAATTAGCCCATAAAAATGGGATCCTTGTGATGTATGATGCAACCAGATGTGTTGAAAATGCTTATTTTATAAAAGATTTAGAGGAAGGTTATGCAGATGTTTCAATCAAAGATATAGTACATGAGATGTTCTCATATGGAGACGGATGTACAATGAGTGGAAAAAAAGACTGTATCACAAATATCGGCGGATTCCTCTGTGTAAATGATGACGACCTATATGTCCGGGCAACTGCCATGGTAGTTCAATTTGAAGGAATGCCGAGTTATGGAGGATTAGCAGGAAGAGATATGGAAGCTATGGCTATAGGGATCAAAGAAGCCATGAACTATGAGTATATCAGTCATAGGGTGAACCAGATCAGATACCTGGGAGAAAAATTGGCCCAAGGAGGAGTTCCTATGGTAAAACCATATGGAGGACATGCCATCTTCTTAGATGCCAGACAATTCTTATCCCACTTAGACCAGGAAGAATTCCCGGCTCAAGCATTGGCGGCAGCCATCTATGTAGAATCAGGTGTCCGTTCAATGGAAAGGGGAATAATCTCAGCAGGAAGAGATGCCCTTACTGGTGAAAATCATAAACCAAAATTAGAAACTGTCAGACTAACTATTCCCAGAAGAGTTTATACATATGCTCATTTGGATTATGTAGCAGATACAATTATAGATCTATACAATAAAAGAGAGACCATTAAAGGGCTAGAGTGGGTCTACGAACCACCTTGCTTGAGATTCTTTACCGGAAGATTCAAACAAAAATAAGTTTAATGAAAATGCCACCTATTTCAAATAGGTGGCATTTCTACAGATCATCTAATATAATTTAATTTTCTTATTTATATTTGTCCTACAAATAGGTTTTATTCTAATAAACCAATAAATGAAAAACGGACTTCATACCATAACCCTCGCCGACCAGGCAGAGGAAAAGATCATAGAATATATTAAA
>CAZUGM010000085.1:0-8480 GCA_964619915.1 uncultured Fusobacteriaceae bacterium
CGGCGCGTTGGCCGCGAGCAAGGCTTCGCGCTTTCCTGGCCAGTTCAGGTGGTAGCGTTCCTGCGGCCCTTCCACAATCGATTCGGCAAGCTCTTGCCGCAACTGGTCGAAATCCACCGCCAGCTTCACGCTGCCGTCCTCGCCCTTGGCTTCGGTGACGCAGCCTGGAAACAGATCACGAATACGGGCGATGTTGTCCTGCGAGAGATTGGGCGAATGCATTTTTAATTTTTCCATGTGGTTTTCCCCTAGTCGCCAGCATTTAGCGGCTCAAATGTTCAAGTTCAGTTTTTAGCTGCCGCAATTGCGCGTTGATTTCCACCTTGCGGTTGAATTGTTTTTCTTTGGCAAGTCGGCTGGCGGCTTTCTCAACCTCACGCTGCTTGGCTGCAACCTGTTCAACGCGGGCGACCAAGTCAGCGAGCCTTTCCTGTGGGCGCGCGGGCGTGGTGATCAGGCGGTGAAGCGCCTGCTCATACAAGCCGCCCAAGTCGAGTGCCAAGGGCATGGCGGCGCGCTCACAGTCACTCGGCAACCAGGCCGTTGCAAAGTAGTCGCTCAAGACCCAACGGCTGGCGTCTGACTCGTTCGGGCGCTTGTACGCGGCAATCACCTGTGTTCGGCCATCAAAGCTCAGCTCGAAGATGATGGGAAACTGCACCGCGCCATCGATGCAGCGCAAGACGTCCAGATTCAGCTCTGACGTCTTGAGCTGGATCGAGAAAATCTGAAGCTCTGGCACTCCCGGCTTGGCGGGAAGGTTGATCGTTTCTGGTGCCAACTTGTATTGCCAGACGATCTGCTCCACCTGCTCGACGAACAAGTCCTTCAGCCTCGAATAACTGTGCCCTAATTTCTCTCCAATTAAAGCATATTTATTTTTCATAACTACCAATCACCTCAAAATATTTACTTTTTTTCTCTATCTTTTCTATTGCAGGTTTTAAGCTGTCGTAGTTCCCTTCTAATTCTACAAAAAAGATATATTCCCAGGGAGAATCTTTAAGAGGTCTTGACTTTATACTCAGCATATTGATCCCATATTTGCTGAACTCCCCTAAGACACTGGAAAGATCCCCTGATTTATTATATGTGGAAAACGCTGCCATGATCCTGTTATGATCTTTATTTACAATTAATTTATTCCCAATAACCATAAACTTGGTTGTATTATCTTCATGGGTATTGATGTTTTTCGCCAGGATATCCAAATTATAGATCTTTGCTGTTTCGGCACTTCCTATAGCACCTTTAGTTATATCTCCCATCTCACTCACATATTTTGCACTTATAGCTGTATTGTAATATGGAATCTCCTTATAGCCTCTCCCCTTTAAAAAAGTCTGGGATTGTTTGAATCCTTGAACATGGGAGTAGATCTCCACAATATCGCTTAATTTAGACCCCTTTACCCCCAATAAATTATGATCTATTTTTAACTCTATAATATCTATTATGTAGGCATTATATTTTTTCATAAGGTCAAAGTTATCGGTGATATCTCCTGTATAGGAGTTTTCAATGGGGAGTACCCCTACCTCTATCTCCTGATTTTTCAATGCTGTAAATACATCTTCAAAATTTTGGTAGGAGTTTAGGAGTTCATCACTATATTTAGTTTTTAGTGCCAGATAACTGAATGATCCAGGTATCCCCTGGTATCCTACTACTTTATCCATCCCCAGGATAGATTTTTGAAAACTTCTGGATATCTTCATATTACTCTCTAAAAATTCAACATAATATTTTTTTAGTTTTTCGTCTGTAACTCTCTTGGAATTTTTTTCGATCACTATTTTTTCCCTGGCTGTATCCAGTACTTCCATTCCTGTACTCTGCTTATATTTTGCGATTTCTTCCACAACTTTCATTCTTTTCACGAATAATTCTGCCATTTCTTCATCTATTTTGTCTATCTCAATCCTCAATTGATCTAATTTTTTCATTTTCACCATCCTAAGATACCACCAACAAATCTAAGATTCCAATGGCTGCCATTGCTTCTACTACCACTAAAGCTCTTGGAACTATACAGGGATCATGTCTTCCCACAATCTTAAATTCTGTTTCCTCATTGGTCTTCATATTTATAGTTTTTTGAGCCTTTGATATAGAGGGGGTTGGTTTTATTGCTACCTTAAAATTTATAGGCATTCCATTGGTAATTCCTCCTAAAACTCCCCCATTATTGTTAGTTTTAGTTTTTACTTTATCGCCGTCTATATAGATATTATCATTGGCTTCACTTCCCAATAGGCCGGTTATTCCAAACCCGGCACCAAATTCCACACCTTTTACACCAGGGATAGAATACATCAGTCCGGCTAATTGACTCTCAATGGAGTTAAAAAACGGGTTTCCTACTCCAGGTTCCATCCCTATAATAGAGCACTCTATTACTCCTCCCAGGGAATCACACTCCCCCTTTGCTTGAAGTATCTTTTCACGACTGAGTTTTTCTAAATTTTTATCTAAAAACGGAAGTTGTTTCTCAGTTAATTCTTTAAAAACTTCTGCATTTAGGTCACTTTCACAAAAATCCCTGTCTTGAAGATCCTTTATGCTCTTTATATGGGTCCCTATATAAATTTCTTTATCTTTTAGTATTTGCTTTGCCACTGCCCCTGCAAATACAATGGGAGCTGTCAATCGTCCTGAAAAATGGCCTCCTCCACGATAATCATTGTACCCATCATACCTTTTATACCCGGTATAGTCAGCATGAGCCGGTCTGGCTATATCCTTTATCTTGCTGTAATCCCTCGATTTCTGATCTTGATTTCTGATCAGTATACTGAGAGGTGCTCCTGTAGTATAACCATTAAAGTAACCACTTAAAATTTCAAAAGTATCAGCTTCTTTTCTGGAAGTTGTCAGTTCATTCCTACCTGTGGCACGCCTCTGCATCTCTGACTTTATCGAATCCAGGTCTAACTCTACCCCTGCCGGCAATCCATCTATGGTAATCCCTATCCCTACACCGTGGGATTCTCCAAACAATGATAACTTTATATTTTTCCCCCAAGTTGAACCCATGATTCCTCCTTTTTTTCCTGCTTGCCCTCTTTCATCTATATTAATTTTTATTTTTATTCCTTTATTATTTCTATCTTCCCATTTAATTTTTCAAAATCTTTCCAAAAATTCGTATAGTATTTCTTTACTGAGTCGGCTCCTGTAAGGATAATAGGCTCATCACACCTGCTGCTGGCGACCGCCAGTGCCATGGCAACCCTATGATCATTCCAGGCATCTACTTCTACTCCACCCTTTAAGTTTTTTACTCCCTCTATAACCATTCCATTTTCAGTTTCTACTATATTAGCTCCTAATTTATTGAGCTCCGTTGTCATAGAAATTATCCTGTCAGATTCTTTTATTCTTAATCTTCCGGCATTGATTATCCTGGTAGTTCCCTTACTCAGGCTGGCTAAGACTGTTACTATAGGCCCTAAATCCGGACATTGACTCAAATCAATTGTTGTTCCAATCGATTCTTTCCCGACTATACTAATTATATCTTCATCTATTGTCAGGTCGCCACCCATATCCTTCAATATCTTTATTATTTCCCTGTCACCTTGGAGAGAATCGGGGTTCATTCCAAGACAATTGATACCATCATTTAAAAATCCAGCTACCAGCCAAAAAGCTACCTGGGAAAAATCCCCCTCGACCCTATAATCATGTGCTCTGTAACCTTGATTCCCGGGAACAACAAATTTTTTATAATTTTCATTGATTATTTTAACGCCGAATCTATCTAAAATATCTAAAGTTAAATCTATATACCCTTTGGATTCTAAATTAGTAGTTATAATTATTTCAGAATCACCATCTAATTTTGGTAATGTATAGAGCAGCCCTGTTATAAATTGTGAACTTATATCTCCCCTTACCTCAAATCTACCTGGTTTTAATTTCCCATCGATAGTTAATGGAAGTTCTTCTACACCTCGACTATATTCTATTCCCTGTTTATCAAAAATTTCATGAAATACGTTGAGTGGTCTGGTAGTTAGTCTTCCCTCTCCTACAAATGTTACTTCCCCATCTGCCAACAGAGATATAGGTATCATAAACCTGATTGTAGACCCTGATTCTCCGCAATTTATAGTACTGTTTACCCTCTTTAGATTTTTAGATCCTGTAATAACTTCATAATCTTCAAACACTTCTATATCCACCCCTAAATCTTTCATAGCCTGGGTTGTTACCCTTATATCGTTTGAAAAATTGAGGTTTGTTATCACACTTTTTCCCTCTGCTAATGAACCTGCAATTATAGCTCTATGTGCTAGACTTTTAGATGGTGGTATCACCACATCTCCCTTTAATTCATTTGGAATTATTCTAACCTTCATTTCTACCCTCCTACCCTGCAAAATTAATATTTATAAAAGCAACATGATGTTGCATCCAATTAGTCATAACCCAAGTTTTTATAAATTTTATTCTTTTATTTGAGTAATTTATTGGCTATCTCTTCCTCTGCTACCTTTTTTACCTCTACCTGGCCTATCTCAGATAAAAATATAAAATTTAATACTCCTGATATATTTTTTTTATCACTTTTCATGATCTCTATAAGGTCCTCTAATCTAACTTTATCCTCTATAGGGAGTTCATACTTTTGCAGAATTTCCTTTATTTTTTTCGATTCCCCTGTTTTTGTTATCCCTAACTTTTCTCCTAATATGGTTATCTCATACATCCCTATAGAGATTGCCTCTCCATGGGTATATTTTGCATAGTTATAATATTTTTCAATGGCATGACCCAGAGTATGACCAAAGTTTAATATCATACGCAATCCCATATCCAGCTCATCTATCTCTACTATTTTTGCCTTTATTTCACAACATCTTCTGATAATCTTTTCTATATCTTTCAGCGAACTCTTTAGATCTTCCTTCCCCATGAGAGAGTCAAAAAATTCATTATCATAGATGGCTCCATATTTTATCACCTCAGCCATTCCGCTCCTCACTTCCCTTTCATCCAGAGTTTTTAGTAGTTCCGGATCTATTATTACCATCTTGGGCTGGTAAAAACTCCCCACTAAATTTTTACCTCTACTTGTATCCACAGCAACCTTTCCTCCTACACTGCTGTCTACCTGAGCTAGTAATGTCGTCGGTATCTGGATAAAATCCATCCCTCTATATATTGTAGATGCTGCAAATCCTGCTAAATCTCCCACAACTCCTCCTCCAAAAGCTATGAGCATATCTCCTCTTTTTATTCCTGAATCGATTATTTTTTCATATACCTCTGTCAGGGTATCAAAGTTTTTATTTTCTTCCCCTGCATCAAAGACTACCTTTGAAGGGATATAACCTGAATTTTCTAAGTTTTTTACTAATTTATCCCCGTAGAGGCTGTCTACATTTGTATCGGTCACTACAACTACTTTTTTCTTTTTATAGACCTTTGAGATATATTTTCCTATCTCCTGGAATATTCCCCTTTCTATAAAAATATTATAGGATTTCTCATCCAAATTTATATGTAATTTTTCCATCTAAGATATCTCCTTTCTCCTCACGGTAGATTTTCTGAACTCCTCTTTAAGGGATTCACTGTTTCCATCCTTTAAAGAGTTCTTTATTATATCCAAACTCTCCTCGAATCTTTCTATCTTTTTTATTAGATTTTCCCTGTTTCCCATAAATAATTTATCCCACAGTTCTTCATTTATCATTGCTATACGGGTGAGGTCCCTATATGAATCCCCTATAAACACATTGGTATCAAAGTTTTTTTCATCTGAGTTAACCAGAGCAACTGCTATGGCATGGGTTAATTGACTGGTAAAGGATATTATTTCATCATGCTTTTCAGGAGTTATCCGGGAAACCCTCTTAAATCCCATCCTATACGCTAATCTTTCTATTAAATCTAAATTTTTCTTTTTGTTCATAGGATGGGGAGTTATTATAAAGTTAGCTCCACTAAATATCTGTTTACTGGAGTTCCATACCCCCTGCACTTCCCTTCCTGCCATAGGATGAGCTCCTACAAAGTCTATACCTGATGGAAGTTTTTTCATTATCCTGCCTATCAGATCCCCCTTCACTCCTACTGCATCTGTTATGACAGCATTAGGTTTAAAGTTATCACTGTTTTTCTTTATAAATTCTTCTACCAGATTAGGGTAAAGACAGATTACTACCAGGTCACTTTTAGATAGAGGGATTTCAGATTTTACAAATCCACTATCTATTATCCCTTCAGATTCTGCATAGGAGAGAGCTTTTTTATCCAGGTCTATCCCATAGATGGTGTCAAATTCATCTCTCAATGTTTTGGCATAACACCCACCTATAAGCCCTAACCCTACTATACTTAATGTTTTTTTTCTCTTCATAATTTTCTCCCCTTTATCCTTTCTGGCCCCACTGACACTCTCCCACTGGTAAGGAAAAGAATACTTTTTGACACAGAGCCTCACTGAGAATTAAATTAGAAGTTCACTGAGATTTCTCTCTCTCTTTTTCCTTTGTGTTCTCCGTGTCCAAGTTTATTTTTCTTCGTGTTAATTTATGTAATTTGTAGCTAAATTTTACATCTTTTTACCTACTACCTCCAATATCTTACTTACATCCCTTACTAAATCTTCAAATTGCTCTGGTCTAAGGGATTGTGCTCCATCACATAGAGCATTTTCAGGATCATTGTGTACCTCTACCATCAGCCCGTCTGCTCCTACTGCTGCTGCTGCCATGGCTAATTTTTTTACCATCCACCTTTTTCCTGTAGCATGACTTGGATCTACAATTACCGGCAGGTGGCTTAATTTTTTTACTGCCAATACTGCACTTAGATCCAGTGTATTTCTCGTGTATTTTTCATATGTTCTAATCCCTCTTTCACATAGGATTACTTTTTCATTTCCCCCTGCCATTATATATTCAGCAGACATCAACCATTCTTCAATGGTAGCCGATAGACCTCTTTTTAATAAAATAGGTTTATCTATCTTACCAAGTGCTTTTAATAGGTCAAAGTTTTGCATATTTCTAGCTCCTACCTGGATTATATCTACCTCTTCAGCAAATTTTTCCACCAGATCTACCGACATAATTTCAGTTACTATTGGCATTCCTGTTTCTTTTCTTGCTTCCTTTAATAATTCCAGACCCTCTAATTCCATCCCCTGGAAAGCATATGGAGAAGTTCTCGGCTTGTATGCTCCTCCACGTAAAATCTGAGCACCTGATTTTTTTACCGACCTTGCTACTTCTAAAATTTGATCCCTTGACTCTACTGAACAAGGTCCGGACATAATGGTAAAATTTCCCCTTCCGATCTTTATTCCGTTTACATCTATTATTGTACATTCCTCCTGCATCTTTCTATTAGCTTTCTTAAATGGTTCTTGTATTCTCGTCACCTTATCGACTCCTTCTAATGCTTCTATATCTCTTATAGTTAGTTTTGATGTGTCTCCTATTATTCCTAGGATCCCATATTCCTTTCCTGATATACCCTTTATCTCCATTCCAAGGTTTTCAAATACTTCTACAATGTGGTTCACTTGATCATTTGTGGCACCTTTTTTTAGTTTAATTATCATCATTTTCCTCCTAATGTATCTAGATTTTTAGTTATCCTATAAAATAAAAAAGCCTGTTCCAAATAGAACAGGCTTACAATTTCCCTAATAAAAAGACCTATATTTAAAATATAGGTCTACAATTAAAAAATTTATTTTGACAAATAGTCTTAAGTTTAATAAACCCGTTGGTTATGAAATTTGATTGCTTTTCAATTCATACCAATATCTAAAGCCTTTCATCACCATCTGATCTACCTCCCTAAAATTTATTTTATATAATAATACTCCTATTGTATCTCTTTGTCAAACATTTTTTATTTATTTTTATTACAGCTCTACATCTATACCCTTCTGTTTCTTCTACTGCCTTTTAATTCTCTGACTTTCCTCTCTATTATTTTTGGATCACCCTCAGCTTCATGAGCTAATTTTACGATAGCTGATCCGACTATGGCTCCATCTGCTATCCCATGTATCTTTTCTACATGTTCCCTGGTGGATATCCCAAAACCAACTGCCAGAGGCAGGTCTGTCTCTGCCCTTACCTCTTCTAAGAAACTTTTTAAATCTACATCAAAATTCTCTCTGACTCCGGTTACGCCAAAGGATGAGATACAGTAGATAAATCCACTTCCTCCCTCATTGATTATATCCCCCAGTCTTTCCTTGGAATTAGGAGCAACAAGTGGTATCAAATCTATCCCGCTGCCTTCCATTAATTCTCTAATTTCACCTCTTTCTTCCAGGGGAAGGTCGGGTATTATGAACCCGTCTACTCCAGTTTCCTGACATTTTTTTACAAAATTTTCTTTCCCCTGGCTCAGGATGGTATTAAAATAGATTAAAAATACCAAGGGGATCTCTGTTTTGTCCCTGGTTTTTTTTAAGAAATTGTTGGAATTATATGGCTTAAATAAAC
>CAZUGM010000086.1:0-5943 GCA_964619915.1 uncultured Fusobacteriaceae bacterium
CCACATCCGATACAAGCGTCTTTATCAATAATATACATAAGTGTTACCTCCTAAAAAATTTAATCTAACTTACCCATAATATACTCTAAAAAATTCTATATGTCAATAATTTTTTTCTTCTCTAACCCTTGTTTTTGCTAGGTTTGTTTGGTTATCAAACTATCTTCAAATCTTTGTTTTTCTATCAAAATTTAATTTAAAATAACATATTTAATTTAAAAAAAAATAAGAACAGCTTAAGTATAAAATTATACTTAAGCTGTTCTTGTTTTTAGACATATTTTTATTTTATTTTACACTTAGTTTTACAAGTTTTGGCACTTGGGCATCCGCCGCATTTAGATTCACCCTTAAATGATTTAAATAAACTTCTCAAGGAGTAATATGAGATACCTATTAATATTAAACTTAAAAATATAGTTTTCATAATTCCACACCCTTTCTTAACTCTCTCTAAATAAACAATCTTCCTATCTGATAGATCAATGTAGATGCAACATATGGCACTAAGACCAAGAATCCAGTTACAAACCACATAAATTTAATTCCAAATTCCTGCTTTATAGCTGCTAAGGTTACTACACAAGGTACTACCAATAGGATGAATACCATAAATGAGTAGGCTTTTAATGGTCCCTCTTTATCTCCGGCCCATAAATTTGCCACTGCTCCTACAACTCCAACACCTTCTTCCTCTACAGTCTCTGCGTCCGGTGCTTCAAACAGTCCAGCTATGGCACTTATATCTACTATTCCTATGAATGAGTCCTTTAATGCAAACCCTAACCCTTTTACCTGGTCTACAACATCTTCTGAAAAAGTAGTCACTTCTTCAGTTTCAGCTTCACCTGCTTCCTCTTTAAGAGGCAGTACCTGAGCCATAAATCCTACTACAACTTCCTTAGCTGCTATACTCGGTACAACTGCCGCTACAGCCTCCCATCTGTCTCCAAAACCTGTAGGTTTCATAATAGGAGCTACTGATTTTCCAAACTTTGCCATATATGAATTTTCCGTATCCCCATGGTTTGGAAAATAAGTCAGTGCCCATAAGATTATCAGCACACCCATAATTACAGTTGTAGCTTTCTTTAGATACGATCCTGTTCTTGTGAAGGCTGACCTGGCTATCATCTTGATACTCGGTACTCTGTATGGCGGTAGCTCTATCAATAGTGCTCTATCATCAGTTTTAAAGTATTCATGTTTTCTAAAAGTTAATCCTACTATCATAGCAACAAAAATCCCCAAGAAATATAAACTCATCACTATCATCCCTGCAGTCTTACCGAAGAAAGCCGCAGTAAATAATCCGTATACAGGTAATCTTGCCCCACAAGACATAAATGGCGCCATTAGAGCCGTTAATCTTCTGGATTTTTCATCTTCTAAAGTTCTTGTAGCGTAGATGGCAGGCACTGTACACCCAAATCCTAATACCATTGGTACAAACGCTTTACCGTTTAATCCCATAGTTCTCATGATCTTATCCATTAAAAATGCAACTCTGGACATATATCCGCTTTCTTCTAATATAGCCAGGAAAAAATATAAAAATAACATCAATGGAACGAATACCAATACTCCTCCAACTCCTGCAATCAATCCATCTAATACAAATGAATTTAACCAGTCCGGTGTTCCCTCTACAAGAATTCCCGCATATTTACCTATAAATCCATTTATGAATCCATCTAACCAGTCCTGTAATGGAGCTGCACCATTAAATACCACTCCCATAAGACCTGCAATCAATATTAAAAATATAGGTAATCCCAAAATTTTATTCAGTAAGATCTTATCCACCTTATCTGTAAAATCTAATCTGGATTTCATAGATGTCTTCAGTGTATGGAGTAAGATTCCTTTTACAGCTCCATATCTGCTCTCTGCAAATATAGTCTCTACATCTTCATCAAATTTATCCTCTATCCTTTTTTTAGATTCCTCTATAGATTCTAATTTATTTATTCCATATCCTTTTAACTTTCCTAAGAAATGGTTGTCACCTTCCAATAATTTTATAGTTATAAAATCCATGGAATATTTTTTCATTACAGGGACAAACTCATCACTAGTTTTAATAATTTCCTCAACTTTTCCCATCTCTGTTTCTAAAAATTTATCAACTCTTAATTCATACTTAGAGTGTACCTGTCCCTTATGTTCATCAGCTACTTCCAATGCTTTTTCTAACAGTTCCTTTATCCCTCTGTTTTTTAATGCACTTGTTGGAATAGCTTCCATTCCTATATGTTCTTCAAAATGCTTTAAATCTAATTTATAGTTTAGTTTCTCAAATTCATCTATAAAGTTTAGTGCCATGATCATAGGTTTTCCTAATTCTTTTAACAGCATAGTCAGATATAGATTCCTGTCTAAGTTTGTTGAATCCACTACGTTTATTACAACATCCGGGTTCTCGTCTATGATATAATCACGGGTGATTTTTTCCTCCAGAGTATAAGGACTGAGGGAATAGACTCCCGGCAGGTCTACTAATTTAATAGTCTGACCCTTATATTCAAATTGCGCTTCTTTTTTTTCTACTGTAACTCCCGGCCAGTTTCCTACCTTTAGAGTTGATCCTGCTATTTCATTTATTAGTGCTGATTTACCTACATTTGGATTTCCTGCAAACGCAATTTTTATCATCTCTATCTCTCCTCCACAACATCTTTTATCTCAATATGATTTGCATCTTCTTTTCTGATCGCTATTCCTGTACCTTTTATTAAAAATTGCTGGGGGTCTCCTAAGGGAGCATCTCTCTCTAACTTAATAATTTCACCAGATGTTATTCCCATATCTGTTAATCTTTTTTTCAATTCTCCCAATCTTCCTATCTTTACAATTATGGCTTTTTCTCCTCTGTTCAATTCTGTTAATTTCATCCTGCCCTCCAGTTATACTACTTATTTAAACCTATTGTTTTATATTATATTTTGATTATCAAACTATTATGTTAAAAAAATGCGCAGACTATATCTCGTCTACGATAATTTTACTCGCCAATCCGAATCCTACTGCATATTTTGAAGTTTTTGTTTTAAGAATTATATTTCCTCTACAACTTCCCTCAGAGACACAGAGACACTCACCTACACAGAGTCCCCTGTCTAAAAGTTTCCCCTTTGCCCTATCTCCACCTAATATTTCAACAATTTTTAATGTTTTATCTGATGCAGCAAATGTTATTGGACAAGCCATGAGATCCCTCCTAGTAGTAATCTTTAACTAACAATTTATTTCTATAATCAGTCTATCAACTTATTAAAAATTTGTCAAGAATAAACTTTGACAATAAAAGTATTTTTATTTCTGTACATTTTTCTATACATTTTTTTTAAATATTTTGATTTTTTCCTCCAGATATATGATAGGATAATCCTAAGGTTATACTAAAAACTTATAACTAATCATGAATTATATAAATTTATACAGACAAAATAATATAGTCACAATAAATGATGAAAATATTTTTTTGTTAAAAAAATTGATGTTAATTCATAAAAAAAGTAGGAGGGGCATTATGTTTAGTAGAGAAACTTATATTGAAAGAAGAAAAAAATTAAAGAAAGAGATGAAATCGGGTCTTATTCTAATCACCGGAAATAGCGAAGCTAGCATGGACTATTTGGATAATACATACGATTTTAAACAGGACAGCAGTTTTAGGTATTATTTTGGTATCAATCGGGCTGATATGTTTGGTCTTATAGATTTAGATAGCAATAAAGATTATATCTTTGGATATGATTATACCATCTCCGATGTAATCTGGATGGGTCCCCAGGATTCTTTAAAGAACGAAGCTCTTAACTTTGGAATAGAAAATACAGGATCATATGAAGACCTGAAAGAATTTTTAGAAAATAACAGGGAGAAAAATGTCCATTATCAACCTCAATATAGAGGTAAAAACATTATAACTTTAGGAGAACTTTTAAATAAAACTTCCCAGGAGATCAAAAATGGAAGTTCTGAAGAACTGTGTTATGCCATAGCTAATCAGAGAAACTATAAATCTCCCGAGGAGATTGAAAAGATAGAGGCAGCAGTCAACGTTACCCGTGCCATGCACTTAAAAGCTATGCAGACTGCAAAAGCCGGGATGAAAGAATATGAAGTTACGGCAAAAATCCAAGGGGTAGTTTTAGAGAATCACTGCACCAATAGTTTTCCTACTATCTGCTCAACTAACGGCCAGACCCTCCACAACCACTATCACGGAAATACCCTGGAAAGCGGAAGGATGCTTCTCATCGACTGCGGGGCAAAATCAGCCTCAGGTTATTGTGGAGATATGACCACTACTTTTCCTGTAGATGAAAAATTTACTCCTAAGCAGGCTGTTATCTACAATATATTGATAGATGCCTACGATCATGCTGAATCTATCTTAAAAGCAGGAATCACATATAAGGAAGTTCATCTGGCTACCTGTTCTAAAATTGCAGAAGGACTAAAATCTCTAGGAATTATTGTAGGGGACCTGGATGAAGCTGTTAAAAATGGAGCCCATGCACTGTTTATGCCCCATGGACTAGGTCATATGATGGGAATGGATGTGCATGATATGGAAAATTTCGGAGAGGTTATCGTAGGATATAATGGAGAAGCAAAATCAACTCAATTTGGATTATCTTCACTTAGAATGGGAAGAATTTTG
Source organism: uncultured Fusobacteriaceae bacterium (assembly GCA_964619915.1). GTDB lineage: Bacteria > Fusobacteriota > Fusobacteriia > Fusobacteriales > Fusobacteriaceae > Psychrilyobacter. Next base: position 4,673 of record CAZUGM010000086.1, read on the forward strand.
GAGGCTGGATTTGTTTTTACAGTGGAACCCGGAATCTACTTTATTCCTGAACTCATAAAAAAATGGAAAGATGAGGGGATCAATTCTGAATTTTTAAATTTTGAAAAAATTGAAGAATATCTAAACTTTGGCGGTATGAGATATGAGGGAGACTATGTTATAGAAAATGGCGGATCCCGTAGATTGGGATTAAAGATGCCTAAAACCATTGAGGAAGTAGAAGCCGAAAGAGCAAAAGCTTATTCAAAATAGCTAAATAAAAGAATACAGGTCTAACGTTAGTTAGATCTGTATTCTTTTTTTCCTAAACAGCTAATTAAAGATTCTTTTATTTGAATCAAATATCTCCACAGCCACTGTTCTTCCTGAGCTATCATATTTTATTAATTTTTCTTTTTTATTATTCTTATCATAGTAAAAATCACGCCATCTTCTGACAGATCCATCCGCTTTATAGTCGGTTCTCCTTATGATTTTTACGCCGCCCTTACTCTCATCGGTGTATTTACTTTCATTTTTTAACTTACCGTCTAAATCTACTTCTACCCTGGATAACAGGTTTCCAGAGGAGTTATAGATATATCTCCCCTCGCCTACTATCTTATCACCCTTATATACCAGTTCCTTTAAGGGTTTATCATCTTGATTATACTCCACTATCTTTGTTCCCTTTGACACCTTATCTTCTCCGCTGAAGTGAGGTATTCCTTTTTTAACATTTTCAGAATACTCAAACTTAGAGATAATCTTCCCCTTATCATGGGTTATTATATAGTATTTATTTACACGATCATCTGAGGTAAACCATTTTTTATCTACCCCAATTCCATTTACTCTCATTATAATATATTTATTTTCATCTACAATATATTTGGCATCATATCCTATGAATTTATTTTCACCATTTATCGTCAAAAAATACCTGGATGAAATCTCTGAATTTTTTATATAAATCTTGTCTGTCAAGGGCAGTGCAGAAGCTCCTGCCACTATATCCATATTATCTTCAGGTCCTTTAAAAGCAAAAGATAATGCAACTGCTGCTATTGCTATAACTCCTATAATTTTCTTATTCATCTTCCCTCCCTTTATTTACTAATTCAATCATCAATGCCTACAGTTTAGTAATTTGTTCTTACTTTGTCAACATCCTCTCCAAAGTTTAAGTAAAGCTTATCTAAGGAACAAATATTTTAATTATTTCCTAATAAATTCTTCCGGCTAATAATAAAAATTAAATCAAAAGCGAACCAGGTTTATTCTGATCCGCT
>CAZUGM010000086.1:6043-7945 GCA_964619915.1 uncultured Fusobacteriaceae bacterium
TCCGCTGCTGTTATATATCCTGTATCTGATGTCAAAAGTATTTCCTGTCTCTTTATAGGATACCACCTCTACCTTGACACCTTGTTTTATGACTCTGGGTTTAAATTTCTTTTCATCTCTAAGAGGTGCAGCAAATATTGTGGCAGCCATCAATAAAAAAATTAATTTTTTCATAAATTCCCTCCTTAAAATATAACCTGCTCCAATTCTTCCGAACCTATAAAATCATAGGGAAAGACCATAAATCCCCCATCACTGTCTAAATCTAAATCATATCCCAGTTCTTTTGCAGTTATATAATATATATACCATACATATTTAGAACAATAAAAACTGTTGATATTTTTTCTCCCGCTTATAAAATACCCTTTATCTGTATGTTTTTTCAGATTCTCAACAAATAACTCTTTGAACTTTTCATCGAAATGCTTATATCTCAGAACCATGACCTTTCTGTCTTCATACAGCCAGGAATAGGTGTCTATCTCATAATATCCCACTCCTAATTTTGGGTAATCACCTATGGTATCTTTTTTTACCACCATGGCTGCATGTCCATACCACCCGAGGGGATCCTTTGCCACCTTATTCTTCACTATAATATCTCCTACCCTTAATTTTTCCGTCCTATATCTTACCCTTTTTATATCCTGCCATTCCCTATCCACAGGTATACTGGCACAGGCTGTAAAAGCAAGTAAAAAACAGAATAAGATAAAAATTTTAATGAAATTATTTTTTCTTAAAGTATATGAATGCTCCATTTCTGCCACTTAAATCCCCGTCCCTTCTGTAAGAATGAAATTCATCCCTATAAGTACAACTATTAGAAATTATTATATTTTTTTCCCTTATTCCCAATCTCAACAATATCTGTTTATTAAATTCTATATTATCGTAGTAGTACCCGTCTGATTTTATGGAAAATACCAGCCTTGTCATCTCCTTACCATACCGCCTGTAGTAAGCCTCAAAGAACTCCTCTCCTACATGGTAGTTATCTACAGAAATTCCTATTCCCAGCCCGATTATAATGTCCTCTGCCAAAGATCCATATCGAGAGATCATCTTTTCTATCATATTTTTCTGTATCCCGTCAAAGGCTCCCTTCCACCCTGCATGACAGAGTCCTATCACCTGATTTTTCCTGTCATAGGCATATATGGGGAGACAGTCTGCATACTGGGTGAATAAAACCAGATCTTTATTTTGAGTAATAAATCCGTCGGTATCCAGATAGATATCTTTTGGCTTATCTCCTACCACCGCTATATTTACAGAATGGGTCTGACCTGCAAAAACTATGGTTTTATCCTCTATCTCCAAAAGTTTTTTTATCCTATCTTTAAATACCGGATCCTGCTTTATTATCCTGCTATCCATTAAATCTTTCGTGGTATAGATCGCTCCTACCCCTAAATCATCAAATTCCTCTATCTTATAGTATTTATCTTTTTTTATAAACATAAGCTCTTCTCCTGTTATTCTTTAAATTCTAAATATAGCAAAAGAAGAATTCCATCGGAATTCTTCTTTTGCTGATATTACTACATTCTATCTACTGTTTTCATTCCTAATAATCCTAATCCCTCTTTTAGAGTTTTAGCTGTTCTATCAGCAATCAATAATCTAGAGTATAAGATCTCGTCCTCTTGATTTAGTATTGGGCATGCATTATAGAAAGTATTGAATTTCTTAGCTAATTCAAATAGATAATCTGTGATTAAGTTCGGCTTATATGTTGTAGAAGCCTTCAATACCACTGCCGGGAATTGATTCATATGCAGTACCAATGCTTTTTCTGCTTTTTCTATGAATTTCACTTGGGCATTTTCATCTAAGTTTTTAGAAGCTTCAGCACCTTTTCTAAGGATAGACTGGATTCTGGCGTATGTATATTGT
>CAZUGM010000086.1:8021-8461 GCA_964619915.1 uncultured Fusobacteriaceae bacterium
ATATGGCCCTGTGTTTCCTTCGAAACTTAAGATCTTATCCCATTCAAATATTATTGCACTCTGTCTATTTTGAGAAAGGTCAGCATATTTAACTGCTCCAGTTCCAACTACCTCTGCAATAACTTCCTTCTCCTCTGTGGATAGGGTAGGATTTTTTTCCTCTACTACTTCTAATGCTCTTCTCTTGGCTTCATCTAAAAGTTCCTCTAATTTGATTACATTTCCCTTTCTAGAAGAGAATATACCGTCAGCAAATCTCATTATTCCAAACCATATATGTTTCTTTTCAATATCCCAGTCCATCATCTCAGTTATTGCGAAGAACTGCTTAAAGTGATCCTGTTGTCTTTCGTCAGTTACATAGACCAACTTATTTACATCATAGTTTTCTTTTCTGAATTTAACTGTAGCTATATCCGAAGTTGCATATAAGAATGCTC
>CAZUGM010000087.1:0-8331 GCA_964619915.1 uncultured Fusobacteriaceae bacterium
GAACTTCTCTTTATTTCCCTCTGTTATTATCTTTATCTTACTTCTCCTCTGTTTTACCTCACCACTTACCTTGGCTGCTATTCCATCAGATTGTTTAGGCATAAAATAAGTTTTCTCATAAGTTTTTTCATGTCCTAATCTGTCATATACTGTAAATGCTAAAGTTAGTCTAGAACCTTCAGAAAAATTTCCCAATTGAATTTTTACATCATTTAACTTCCCATCTTCAGTAGGAGTCAAATATTTGCTACCATCAACCGTTCTTTCTTTACCTTCTCTCTGAAAGCCATTTGATAAAGTATAACTGTACTTATTTATACCTGATAACTCTCCAAATTTTGATAATCTTATACTTATTTCTCTTGCTTTTAACTCACCTATAATATCTTCATTGTCTAGGTAGGAGCTATTTATCTTGGTATCTACTATAAAATTTAAAATTTTAGGTGTTTTATCTATATTATATTTATTAGCAGCTATAGGCGTTACTCTAACTATATTTGCTCCTTCTTTTATAAAATCTAATTCTATTTCTCTATTTCTCATGCTTTCTGTTATTTCAAAGTTTTTTTCCCTTATAATACTTCCGTCTGAATTTAGTTTTTCTACTTTAAGTTCAGTTATTTTAACTTCCCCTTTTTCATCAATATTATCTTCAGGAATCTCTACATAGACAATTGGTTTGCTTGTATGAAAATAATCCCCGCCCTTTGTATAAATATATGTTCTGCCAGAATCATCTATTGTTGTTCTTTCTCCATTCTCCCATCCATAGATCTCTTCATAAGTTTTTATTTTTATATTTTCAATAGGACGAGGTATAGTATAATTTACATATATATAATCTGTTGCTCCTCCTCCTCCTCCTCTCCCATTCCTTACTTCAAATGTTAATAATATTTTTTTTCCAGCAGTTTTTGATCTTAAGGAATAAGTATAGGTGTTCCCTTCTTTATCCAACTTTTTACTAAAATATCCTGTTTCAGTGACGTATAAACTTTTAGCTTTGTTACCTGTAAACTTTATTACTAATTCACTGCTTTCTTTCAAAAAATTTGTTGATAAGTCCTCAATTTTATTTCCTCCACCGTGATGGTTTTTTAATGTTACTTCGCCTTTTTCTATAAGTCCAGTTACAATAATTGTAGTTTCTTTCTTCGCTTTTTCTTTTTTCTTAACATGTCCATGCCCTTTTCCTGGTTTCGAAAAAATTGTGATACTCATCAATAAAAACAATAAAAGTACACTATAACTCCTTATCATCTTCCTCATTTATCTTTCCTCCCTCTTTCTTCAGTTTTATCAAATTTATCCTTACTTATCTATAGTTTATAAAATTTTTCATTATTTTCTGGTTTCATTTTCTAACTAACCTACTCTTTTAATTCAACAAATATTGGTATATAAAACCCACTGTCACATCTATACTTATCTGCATCCTCAATAATACGGACTGTTTAGTTCTACCTTTTTCTACTTTTTCACTATGAAATATCAATTTCGTTATCTTTTTTTAGAGTTACAAAAAAAGCCAAGAAATAATTTCTTGGCTCCCAAAAGTAATTTCTTACTTCTCTATGTTTGTGTAAGGTAATAAAGCGATGTTTCTAGCTCTCTTTATTGCTCTAGTTAACTTTCTTTGTAACTTAGCACTTGCACCAGTTACTCTTGCAGGATTGATTCTTCCCTTATCAGACATGAATCTCTTTAATAAATCTGCATTCTTATAGTTTAACTCTTCAGCTTTAACTCTTAATTTTGCTCTTTTTCTTCTCTTTCTGAATTCTGCCAACTCAGTCACCTCCTAAAATTAGAACGGGAATTCGTCATCATCATCTTCGACAACGCCCGATTGCTTTGGTTCCGTATACTTTGGTTGATTATAGCTATTTGTTGTTTTGGGTTTAGAATTTGAATCAGATTCAAAACTGTTGGCTCCACTGCTTCTAGACTCTAAAAATTCGATTCTATCCACAATAACCTCTGTTCTGTATCTCTTTTCTCCATTGACCTCAAAAGTACTCGTTTGAATCCTACCTTGTACTCCGGTATTATTACCTTTTCTTAGGTATTCTCCAATCAATTCAGCTGTCTTACCAAAGGCAGCACAACTAATAAAATCTGCTGGATCATCTTTTCTCATTCTGTTGACTGCCAGTGTGAATTTGCAATAAGCCATTCCACTTTGTCCATACTTTAATTCTGGATCTCTAACAAGTCTACCAGTTAAAACCACTAAGTTCATAGACATAATAGCCTCCTATTAAACAATTATTGAATTAAGAATTACTTGTTCTTAACGATGATATATCTCATAACTTCTTCAGTAATGTTTAACTTGTTTTCTGCTGCTTGTAAGTTTTGCCCTTCAGCTTTGAACGTAGTTAATACGTAGAAACCTGTTCCTTTCTTTTCGATTGGATAAGCTAACTTTCTTTCACCCATTTTTGTAGTTTTTAATTCAGTTGCGTTTGCTGCTGTTAAGATAGTTTCTACTTTCTCAATGATAGCACCTCTGGCATCCTCCATAACTGTTGGGTTAATAATATACATTATTTCGTAATTTGTCATCAATTTGACCTCCTTCCCTCTGGATTTTGTCCAAGTAATAAATCACTCAAACAGGGTGCATATATTGTATCATATTTGTAAAAGTAAAGCAAGGATAAATAAAAAACTAACCTATATCTTTTATAGGTTAGTTTTTATATTAATTATTTCTTCTCATCCATGCAGGAATCTCTAGATCTTCCTCTTCTTTTGGCTCTACCTTTTTAGCTAAGCTTGGTTTTTCTATAGCTACTACTTTTTTTTCTGTTGCCTCATCACTGAAGTTAGTGGCAACCAGAGTTACTTGTAATCTGTCTCCCATCTCATCATCTGTTGTAACACCAAACATTACGTCGTCTACAGATTTTCCTGCAGCTTCCTTTACCATATTTGATATTGCAAAAGCTTCGTTTAATCCCAGTGCCGATGACCCGGATATATTGATTAATATCTTGCTTGCTCCAGATATTGATTTTTCCAATAGTGGACTTTGAAGGGCTTTTTCAGTGGCTTTAATGGCTCTGTTTTCCCCTTCCATCTCTCCAAATCCTATCATAGCTATCCCTGAATCTAACATAGTCGTTTTGATGTCAGCGAAGTCTAAGTTTATCAGTCCTGTTTTTAATATCAGATCAGCTAGACCTTTGATTCCAATTTTTAAAACATTATTTGCTTCCATGAAAGCATTTTGTAATGTTATAGTTTTTTCCGGAAGTTCGAATAATTTATCGTTAGGTATGATAATAAGTGCATCTACAGATTCTTTTAAATTAACTATTCCCATATCTGCATTTTTCATTCTGCTCTTTCCCTCAAAAGTAAATGGTTTTGTTACTACCGCAACGGTTAAAATCCCCATCTCCTTTGCTACTCTAGCTATTACCGGGGCTGCACCTGTACCTGTACCTCCACCCATTCCAGATGTTATGAATAACATATCTGTTTCTTCCAATAGAGTTTTTATCTTGTCTAAATCTTCTTCTGCTGCTTGTTTTCCAATCTCCGGGTTAGCTCCTGCCCCCAGCCCTCTTGTTGATTTTTCCCCTAACTGTATTCTTATATCAGCTAAGGAATTATGTAGATCTTGGGCATCTGTATTGGCTGCAATATACTCTACTCCTGTTACTCCTGCTTCAATCATATCATTTATCGCATTCCCTCCGGAACCCCCTATCCCCATTACCTTTATCTTCACCAAATGCTCATTCGTGTGTATCATCCATCTTCCTCCTTAGACTATAGACTCTATATAAAATTTCCCAACCATTTTTTAAATTTCGACGGACCTTTAGTTCCGGCCTTTTTCTTAACCACTTCTTTTTTCTGTATTTTATTCACAGTTTCTATATTTTCTTTTTCTTTTATTTCCTCTACCTTATCCTCTACATTTGTTTTTTGCAGATCGCTGTATTCATCTTCAAGAGCTGTAAGTAATACTCCCATCCCCGTAATACAGGCAGGATTTTTTAGTGTAGTTGTCATTCCGTCTATCTTGATAGTTGTTCCTATCCTGATATCGTATTCCAGTAAAGCTTTTAGCTTTTCTAGAATTCCATAATCTCCTACAACTCCTCCGGCCAATACTACACCGTTTTTCAGGTATTCCTTATAACCAGAAGCTTCTATACTTTTTGAAATATATTCCAATATCTCATCGGTTCTGGCATCCATTATCTCCTTTAAATACCTTACCTCAAAGGTCTTGGTTACACTTTCTCCGTTTTCTAAATAAGATACTGTAATTTTTTCATCTATATCCTTATTTTTTATCTCCAGTAAAATATTTTTCACTACTTCAGAATTTAATTCTAACACATATTTAAGGTCATTTACATAGTGCATACCACCTATAGGTATTACATTTGTATTGATAAGTCTGTTGTTTTTAAAGATAGTTATCTCTGTCAGACCATATCCGATATCTACCAATGCTACACCATTCACCTTATCTATTTTTTTCAAAGTCGCTTTAGAAGAGGCCTCTCCATTATATATAAGACTGTCTACCTCTATCTTTGCCTTATTCAGTGTTTCCACTATTTTTTTTACCTTTAATTTAGGGATCCTTATCAGATGAACGTTTACCTTTAATTTATTTCCTACTTTCCCCACCGGGTTTTTCATTATTCCGGAGTCATCTATCCTGTAGTTATAAATTTCCTTGGCAATTACCTGTTCATCCTCTTTTACGACCTTCTCTTTAGATATCTCAAAGATCTGGTTACAGTGATCTTCAGTAACTTCTATCTCCTCATCGGAAAGCTTATACTCAATCTCTGTAGTACTGGATTTTATATCGCTCCCGCTGACACCTATAGTAGCTTTTTTTATTACAACTCCTATCTTCTCTTCCAGTCTTTCCTTTCCAAGTCTCAGGGTTCTACTGAATAATTCGCCATCGATTATTTCACCTTTTTTTATTCCATTGGACGGAATAATCGTCTGCCCCAATACCTTTATATTTTTACCAGAATCATATAATTCACCTACAATAATAGTTGTTTTAGATGACCCTATATCTATTCCTGTTCTTATCCTTCTCATCACCTTTGATCACCCTCTATCCTTTTAATAATGTAGTCTTTAAACCTTAAATCAATGTATTCTATCTTTTTACCCCTCTTATTTTGAGGTCTTACTTGATCGTATAGTTTCTTTACAACCACATATTTTTTACTGTCTATATCTATATTTGTGATTATTTTAAGCCCTGTGTTTGTTGTGACTGCTATTCCATTAGCTACCTTATATATCTGGGATATTTCATCTTTAAAACTGATTTTTTCCATCACTTCAATAAATTCTTTTATCTCACTTTCGTGATCTATTCGAAATAGTGGCATATTATATTTTTTACTCTCCTTCATATATCCGTATATTTCCCCGGATTTATCGGATATGTAAATCTTACCTCTATATTCTATATATACAAAAGGTTCTTTTTCCTTTATATCAAAAAATAAAATATCAGGCATCTGAGTTTTTACGACTACATCTTTTACCCTTACATCCTCTAATATTTTATCCTTTATTTTTTCTTGATCTATCTTTAGTATATTTCTTCCTTTTAGGTCCTGTATACTCAAAGCTAAATCATCTATCAATTCTATATCTTTAGTTTTTACATTTACTTGGGTAACGTCAAATAAGGAGGCTTTTTTAAAGTCTCCATACTTAGTATAGGTATACCAGCACACTATCCCTATGAATATTAATTGCAATATTTTTTTCATATTCATTTCACCTAGTCTATTATTTTAAATATAACATTTTTATCTATTTTTTACAATATGTACATAAAACTATCATAAATTTGTTATCTCTGATACCATTTTTTCCAATATCATTTCAAAACTATAACCCCTTAATTTTCCTAATTTAGGCAGTAAGCTTGTAACAGTCATTCCGGGACTGGTATTTACTTCTAAAAAATATAAACCATCTTCAGACAATATAAAATCACTTCTGCTCATCCCTCTAAGGTTTAGTATCTCATGTACTTTTGATGCGATCTCCATAGCTTCCTCATAATATTTTTCCTCTATTATAGCAGGAACTTCATAAACAGTTTTTCCGCCTGTGTACTTCGACTCATAATCATAGGTTCCTGAATTAGGTATTATCTTTACTACTCCCAATTTTTCCCCATTTAATATTCCAGCTGTGAGCTCTTCCCCGGCAACAAATTCCTCTATCACCAGATCTATTCCCTTTAATTTTTCTACTGCCTCCTGTGCTTCCTCTGCATTATGACAGATATAAAGACCTACACTAGACCCCTCTTTAGAAGGTTTTATAACTATCGGGTATTTTTTTATCTCGTCTATATTAGTATACTTCATGGGTGTTTTTATTCCAAAATCATCTACAATTATTTTAGTTAAAACTTTATCCATCGATACAGCACTGGCTGTTACACCTGATCCTGTATATGGTTTTTTCAAAATATCTAAAACTGACTGAACTCTTCCATCTTCACCAAATTCACCATGTAAAGCTATATATGCCAAGTCATATTCATTTTCCATAAGTGCAGTCAAATAATTTTCTTCCTCTAGTTCTATCTTGAAGGCATCATATCCTAAATTTAGAAGCCCCTGTAATATAGCTTCTCCACTCATCAATGATATCTCTCTTTCTGAGGAGACCCCCCCCATCAATACTGCTATTCTCATATTTCTTCTCCTAGTCCTCTATAATTACAATCTCTTCCTCTAGTTCAATCCCTGAATCTAGTTTTACTTTTTCCTTCACTATCCTGATTATCTCAATAACATCATTATATTTAGCATTCCCATGATTTTCCAGAAAATTAGGATGCACATTGGAAACCTGCATATCTCCTACTCTGTGTCCCTGTACTCCAGCAGCAATTATTAATTTAGCCGAAAATTTTCCCTCAGGATTTTTGAAGGTACTTCCCAGGTTAGGCATATTCAAAGGGTGTCTACTCTCCCTCTTTTCCTTTAATTCCAAGACTCTTTCTTTATCAAATCCAGTTTCAAATTTAAATACAGCACTTATTACTATCCAGTTTTTTTTCTGAATCTCCGTATTTCTATAAGTCACATAGATCTCTGACTTCTTTATTTTTCTAATCTCAAAATTTTCATCTACGACCTCGACCTCTTCTATATGGTCAAAAACTTCAGAACCATAGGCTCCTCCATTCATATAGATCAGACCTCCTACACTTCCGGGAATCCCGGCTAAATTTTCCAGCCCTGAATAATTTTTTTCCTCTATAAAATCGATCAGATCATCAAAATTTAATCCCGATTCCACATAGACCCTTCCAGCTCCCAGATCCTCTATCTTATTTAATTTATTTAAACTTATAAAAGATATATCCATATCTCTATCTGGAATCAATGTATTGGTTCCATTACCTATAAGAAAAGTTTTTTCCCTGGTTTTTAAAACTTCAACCAATTCCTCTTTTTTATCTATTACTATCAACTCTTTAGCTCTTCCACCTATTTTCATATTAGAATATTCTCTCATATGGTGGTATTTATATATCTTCATCTTACCTCCAACTTTTCCACTACCTCATATGCCATCTGCGATATCGTTCCAGCTCCCATAAAGATATAGGTTCTGTCCTCAGCTTTTATCTTTTCTAATATGTCTTCCACAGTAGTTAAAATTTTGGCATTTCCACAAGTATAAATATCAGCAGCCAATTCCTTCAGCGTAATTCCGTATATATCTTCTTCCCCTGCAGAATATACAGGAAGTAAGATCACCTCATCTGCCAGATCAAAACAACCTTTAAATTCTTCATATAAAAATTTTACTCTGCTGTATCTATGAGGCTGAAAGATCGCTGTGATTTTCTTAGTTTCTATTTTTTTAGCACCCTCCAACGTGGCTCTTATCTCAGTGGGATGATGTGCATAGTCATCTATGATCCTTATGTCTTCATCTAAAAGAATGTCATACCTTCTCTTGGCACCCTTAAATTTTTCCAGTCTGATTTTTATCTCCTCCAGAGATACTCCCAGAGTATAAGCCAGGTATATTACTCCTAAACTGTTGGAGATATTGTGTCTTCCAGGTACAGACAATCTAAATTCTCCCAGAAGCTCGCCATCTAAGATCACATCATAGACACTCTTTCCACCTATTATTCTGATATTATCTGCATATATCCCGGCTTTTTTCTCAATACTATAGGTCAAAATTTTATCTTTAGACCCCAGTATATTTTCTGATTCCAAACAGTCTATATTCAGCAGAGTAAGCTTTTTAGTCTGATCATAAAATTGGATAAATGAT
>CAZUGM010000088.1:0-8282 GCA_964619915.1 uncultured Fusobacteriaceae bacterium
TCCATAGCAGTAATATAGTTGTATAAATTATTCTGTCCTTCTAAAATAACTCCCAGATCTTTGTAGAGGTTATGTCCATAGGACGAAATCTCCTTATTGTTAAACTTTATACTTCCTGAATCGTAGCTTATAAGTCCCATCATTGTTTTTAACAGCGTCGATTTCCCTGCACCATTTTTACCGATAACAGTTATAATCTCTCCCCTTTTTATTTCAAGGTTTATATTTTTCAATACTTCTTTTTTTCTATAGCTTTTTTTCAGATCTTTTATTATATAAATTGACCTATCATTCATTACGTTCATTTTGGTACTCCCCCTTTTTTAACTTCATCACATTTATATGATTATTCCTCTGTATTGTCAACAAATAAAGTTTTTATTTTAGTTTTCAGCTCAAAATACTTACCATAGTTTTATGAATTTACTCCATGGTTAAAATTTTTTCTTTGATAAAAAGAAAAGAATAATGACAAGAAAATCTCTATCAATTTAGGAGGGATTTCCAGCTCATTTTACGCTTTTCACAGGATAATAGATACCGGGATTGGGATCATCTCCACAGTCTTTGTAACTGTTATCTTTACATTTTTAGAGGAAAAATTTACAGAATAACCCTTCAATAAAAAAATTAATACTCTGCTCCCATAAAATAATAATTGACATTACCATTCAAAGAATATATTATTTAATGAATATAATGTTAAAAATATAATATAAACATACCATAAATATAGGTACAGACCGAAGATCGAGGAGGCATTTATGAAGGAACATTCAAATTGTGGAATAGGAGTAGTAGCTGATATAAACAATATCCCTCAGCACCAGATAGTCAGAGATGGTATCAAAATACTGAATAGGTTAGAACATCGGGGAGGAACTCTGAGAGATGGCAGTGGCGACGGGGCCGGCCTTTTGGTCCAGATCCCAAAGGAGTTTTTTAAGAAAAAAATTGGCATAGATGGAGATTACCACGTCGCTATGACATTTCTTCCAAAGGATAAATTTTTAAGAAAAACCTGTATAGATATAATTTTGGAGGAGGTCTCTACAGCCGGAGCCGTTATTTTAGGCGAAAGGGAAGTCCCTGTAAAGGAAGAGATCCTCGGGACTAGTGCAGGAAAATCTCTTCCATATATCTATCAATATTTTATAGAGATTCCTCAAAGTAAAAATGATTTTTCTGCATATAATCTGAGAAAAAAGATAGAAAAAAGAATTTCTGCTGAAGGAATCTTAAAAAAAGATTTTTATTTTGCTTCATTTTCCAATAAAACAGTGGTCTACAAGGGTCTCATTACCCCCAAACAGTTCAATGATTTTTATGTAGATCTTTCAGAAGAAAGTTTCAAATCAGCCTATGTTATGGTCCATCAAAGGTTCAGTACAAACACCCTCCCTTCATGGGATCTGGCACAGCCATTTAGGACTTTGGAGCATAACGGAGAAATCAACACAATAAACGGTAATACAGCCTGGATAGAAGCCAGAAAAAACGATACTTATTCCAAAGAGTACCCAAAAGATCATATAGAACAAATATTTCCCCTTACCAGTCCTGAAAATTCCGACAGTGCCAATCTCGACAGTGTGGTAGAATTTATGATGTATACAGGAAAGAAACTACCTGAGATAGTTACCACTCTGGTTCCCCAGGCTTGGGAAAAAAATAATAGTTTAGAAAAAAACTTAAAAGAATATTATGAGGCTAAATCTTTAGTGATGGAACCCTGGGACGGACCTGCCGGACTTATTACATCCAATGGAGATGAGATCTTTGCATCTCTGGACAGAAATGGCTTGAGACCTATGAGATATACAATAACTAAAGATGATAAACTCATCATCTCTTCAGAAATGGGAGTACTGGACACAGAATTTTCAAAGATTGCCTACAGCGGTAAATTAAGTGCAGGAGAATTTCTACACTTGGACCTTATAGAAAAAAAACTGTTAACCAGAGATGAGATAATAGGAAGGATCGTCAGCAGTACAGATTACAAGGAAGAGATAAAAAATCTAAAAAAATATAGTAGAAATGAGGCTGTAAATGCTGAGCTGACAATGGAAGAAGTAGAAGTCCTTTTAGACAGATATTCATATACCAGGGAAGATATAGACCTGGCTATAAAACATCTGGCTATAGAGGGAAAAGAAGTTGTAGGATCTACAAATTACGATGTGCCTCTGGCTGTCCTAGACGAAGAGAATCCCAGATTATTCTTTGATTATTTTAAGCAGAAATTTGCCCAGGTAACCAATCCTCCCACTGATTCCATAAGGGAAAAATCAATATTTTCTATTACTTCTAACTTCGGAGGAAGAAAAAATCTTTTGGATCCAACTGAAGAGAGAGGAGTTATACACCAGTTTACCTCTCCCATAGTAGAAAATAAATACATAGAGGAATTAAAACAACAAGACTCAGCTGTAATTTCAACAGGATTTGAAGATAATATGGAAGAGGCTTTAAAAAACATAGTAGATACAGCGGTATCAAAGGCAAGAGAAAATAAAAACATAATCCTTACCGATAAAAATACCCAGAGATCTATCCCTATATTACTTACCGTCTCTGCAGTGCATCATGCCCTTGTAGAAAAAGGGTTGAGGGGGAAAGTCGGTCTGGCTGCAGAGAGTGGTGAAATTCGTGAGATTACTCATTATGCACTCCTTATAGGATACGGTGCAGATCTTGTCAATCCATACCTTGTACTGGAGTATCTTGCAGTTAAGAAGCTGGATACAGTTAAATATTTAAAAGGAGTGGATAACGGTATACAGAAGATCATGTCTAAGATGGGAATATCTTCCATCGCATCTTACAGGGGAGCCAAAATTTTTGAAAGCATAGGCTTATCCCGTGAACTCTGCAATAAATATCTGGGAAATACATCTTCTGATCTTGACGGACTGGAGATGGAAGAGATCGAAAGAGAAGTTATTCTTAGGGAAAGTGCAGGGTATTCCCACAAAAAAAGTATAGGGGAATTTATATCTCTAAAAAACGGACTCTCCCATAAAAATTCATATGATATGGTAAAAAAGCTTCAGGAAGCGATCTCTTCAAAGAACTATACAGAATATAAGAGATACTCCAGTGATTTTCATAGGATAAAGGGATCATTGAGGGATTATTTTACCCTGAATAAAAATCCTATCTCATTGTCCCAGGTGGAATCTGAGGAAAATATATTAAAGAGATTTGTAGCAGGTGCCATGTCTTTTGGAGCTCTCTCCAAGGAAGCCCATGAAACTATTGCTAGAGCCTTTAATTCCATAGGATCTATGTCTAATTCCGGTGAAGGGGGAGAAGATACAGAGAGGTTAAGGGATAACAGAATTTCCCAGGTAAAACAGATTGCCAGCGGTAGATTTGGTGTAACAGCAAATTATCTGATGCATGCCAAAGAACTCCAGATAAAGATGGCCCAGGGAGCAAAACCCGGAGAGGGGGGACACCTTCCGGGACATAAGGTAAGCGATTCCATTGGAAAAGTAAGAAATACAGTTCCGGGAACAGATCTTATCTCACCTCCGCCCCACCATGATATCTATTCAATAGAGGACCTGGCCCAGCTGATATTTGATCTGAAGAATTTGAATACAGATGCCAAGATAAGTGTAAAACTGGCCAGTGAAAAAGGGGTTGGAATAATAGCCAGCGGGACAGTAAAGGCAGGAGCCGATAAGGTAGTTATATCAGGATTTGACGGGGGAACAGGTGCAGCAGTGTCCTCATCTATGAAATTTACAGCTACCCCATGGGAATTGGGGCTATCAGATACCCATAAGGTTTTATGTGAAAATGACTTGAGAGATCTGGTTAAACTCCAGGTAGACGGTGGAATAAAAACAGGGTATGACATTATTGTTGCAGCTCTTCTGGGGGCAGATGAATATGCCTTTGGAAGCGGACTACTGGTTGCTGAAGGGTGTATCTTCTGCAGAAGGTGCCATACCAATTCGTGTCCTGTGGGAATAACAACCCAGAGAGAGGAGTTGAGGGAAAAATTCACCGGATCGGTGGAAGATATCCTTACATATTTAAGATTTATAGCAGCTGAAGTGAGGGAGCTATTGGCATCTATAGGAGCTGAAAGTATCGAGGAAATAGTCGGAAAATCCTCCCTGTTATCCTCTGATTTAAACTCCGGGTATAAGAGGTCTAAGCTGAATTTTGACTCTATCTTCAGAGAGGTTAGAAGTCAAAAAGAATACTGCGGGAATATCAGCACGGTGGATCATCTGAATCAAGTGGTCTGCCAGAATTCAAATCACGGGAACTTGGAATATCATGGAATAATTGATAATACAAACAGATCTTTTGGGACTACAATAGCCGGAAAAGCTCAGTTGGAGGCATTCCACAACAACGGGAAAACAGATTTAAATATAAATCTCAGAGGATATTCGGGACAGAGTTTTGGAGCCTTTGCCGTAGAGGGACAGAAGATAACCCTGGAAGGTTATGGGAATGACTATGTAGCCAAGGGGCTCTCGGGGGGAACAGTTATAATAAAAAAACCTCAAGAGGCGGATTATATGTCTAATACGGGATGTATTGCCGGAAACACAGTATTATATGGAGCTACAGGAGGAGAATTATACTTAAATGGCAGTGCAGGAGAAAGATTTGCAGTGAGAAATTCCGGAGCTTCTGCTGTGGTAGAAGGTATAGGAAACCATGGCTGTGAATATATGACCGGGGGACATGTTGTTATCCTGGGATATACTGGGAATAACTTTGGAGCAGGAATGAGCGGAGGAGTAGCCTACCTGTTGAAGGAAAACTTTTTGGAATCCAACATAAATACGGATATGGTGGAATCCTTTGATATCAATGAAAATGATATGGAAATATTAGAAAATTTATTGAAA
Organism: uncultured Fusobacteriaceae bacterium; assembly: GCA_964619915.1. Lineage (GTDB taxonomy): Bacteria > Fusobacteriota > Fusobacteriia > Fusobacteriales > Fusobacteriaceae > Psychrilyobacter. The sequence goes on from CAZUGM010000088.1 coordinate 4,884, forward strand.
AAACATCTGGATCATACAGACAGTGAGACAGCAGAAAATATCCTGAAAAAAGGGATCAAAAATAACTTTATAAAAATAGCCTCCAGAAGATACCTGGAAAAAACAAGGAATATATAAGATATAAAAAGACAGACATTTTGAAAATGTCTGTCTTTTTTATCTGACAATTTAGGCCTGTTTTATACCTCTTTCAGCATATGGTCTAATTTTTCTTTCTTAGTTTTTAAATATCTCTTATTCTCTTCATTAGGTGTAATTTCGATATTTTTTCTCTCTACAACATCTATCCCGTAAGATTTTAATCCCTCTATCTTCTTAGGATTATTTGTCATAAGTTTAACCGATTTTACTCCTAAATCTTTTAATATCTGAGATCCCAATACATAGTCTCTTAGATCTGCTTCAAATCCAAGTTTTTCATTGGCTTCCACAGTATCTAATCCTTCATCCTGCAGATTATAGGCTTTCATTTTATTATAAAGACCTATTCCTCTTCCTTCCTGACGAAGGTATAGGATAACTCCCTCTTCCTTCTCATCTATAGTTTTCATAGCTTTATGCAATTGGGAACCACAATCGCATCTACGAGAACCTAATACATCTCCTGTAAAACATTCAGAATGTATCCTTACCAATACCTCTGCCTTCCCCTTTACATCTCCCTTTACCAGAGCAATATGTTCCTTATCATCCAGGCAGTTTTCATATGCATGAAGGTTAAATTCCCCCCATTGGGTAGGCATCTTTGCTACTGCTACTTCGTTGACTAAAACATCATTTTCTTTTCTATATTTTATAAGATCTTCTATACTCACAAGTTTTAAATTATGCTTTTTGGCAAATATTTTTAAGTCATCTAATCTTGCCATGGTACCGTCATCTTTTAAAATTTCACATATTACACCCATTGGTTTTAACCCTGCTAGACGTGCAAAATCCACAGATGCTTCTGTATGACCATTTCTGATCAGTACTCCTCCATCCTTGGCTACAAGGGGAAATAGATGTCCCGGTCTGTTAAAGTCCTCAGCACCTTTATTTCTGTCAGACAGATCTTTTATAGTCTGTACCCTGTCTCTGATAGATATTCCCGTAGTAGTATCTTTTGAATCCACAGATACTGTAAAGGCTGTACCATGGGGATCGGTATTATTCCCTACCATTTGATCTAGCTTTAATTCCTTGGCTCTTACTCTGTCCATTGGTATACAAGTAAGTCCTCTGGCATGGGTAGCCATAAAATTAATAGCATCATAGGATACCATATCCGCTGCCATTACTATATCCCCTTCATTTTCCCTGTCTTCATCATCTACTACTATTATCATCTTTCCTTGTTTTATATCTTCAATTGCGTCTTTTATATTATCTAACATAGTTATTCTCCCTTTTTCAAAATTTTTTAATACAACTTTCTTATTGATCTCAAAATTTAGTTTTCACGATAAATAAAAATTATTGCCGGTGAAAACTGCTATTTAACAATGACTAAGTTTTTAATAAAATCCATTTTCAGCTAAAAAACCTTCTGTAATATTGCTTTTCTTCTCGACCTCTGCCTTTTCTTTAAAGTTCATCATTCTCTCTACATATTTCCCTATGAGATCGGTTTCTACATTGAGGTAATCTCCTACACTTTTACTTCCCAGAGTTATCATCTCCTGGGTATGAGGAATCAGGGATACACTCAAGAAATCATCTCCAAAATCTACTACAGTCAGACTGGCTCCATCCAGGGTAATCCTCCCCTTTTCAACGACATACTTCATGAGTCGCGGCTCTATCTTTACCACATAGATTTTTGCTATCCCGTCAGAATAGATATTAGATATCATTCCTTCACCATCTACATCGCCTGTTACCAGGTGCCCCCCCAGGGGAGTGGCCAGAGTTATAGATTTTTCTAAGTTTACCCGATCTCCAACCTTTAACCTTTTCAGATTGGTTCTTTTCACACTTTCATGCATTATGTCGGCCTCGAAATAATCGCTGCCTATCTTAGTAGCAGTCAGACAGGTTCCATTGGTAGCAATACTGTCCCCTAATTTAGCCCCTTCGATTACTTTTTTACACCTCAGTGTTATTTTAAGTGAAAGATCTCCTGTTTCCAGACCGATTACTTCCCCCATCTCCTCTACTAATCCTGTAAACATAATTTTACTCCTTATAAATTAAATTCTATTGCTACATTATCTTCATAGACTTTAAACTTTACATCTTTTAACTCTATACTTTCTTTCATGGTTCCTATCTTAAACCCGCTTACAAATGGTATGGCGTTATTATCACCTGTGATCTTTGGAGCAATAAATATCTCCCCTCCATCCAGTGCCTTTTCTTTGAAAGCCATGGATATCATGGAATTTCCGCCTTCCAAAAGGATAGAATCTATTCCTAACTTTCCTACTTCTTTCAATATATCTTTCATTAAAAATCTATTTCCATCTAAGAATATAAATTTTACATTATGATCCTTTTCAAATTTCAGGTGTTTTTCACTCTCGATATTTTCTTTAGAGGTTATTATTATAGATCTATTATCCCTGTTATTTTGGATAAAATTATAATCCTCCGGTGTTTTTAAGCCGGGATCCACAACTATTCTATGGGGATTATTTCCCCCCTCGATCCTTGCATTCAGTCTGGGGTTATCTCCTAAGAGGGTATTTATACCTACCATTATTCCCATATATCTATGCCGAAGTTCCTGCACCCTTGCTCTCGCTTTTTCATTGGATATCCATTTGGAATCTCCCCTTTCAGTAGCTATCTTTCCATCCAGGGTAATGGCACACTTTAAAAATAAATAAGGAATCTTTTCCTCTATATATTTGAAGAAGACAACATTTTGTTTTAAGGCTGCATCTTTTAAAATGTCAATTTTTACCTCTATCCCCGCATCTTCTAAAAGTTTAACCCCTTTTCCTGCTACCAGGGGATTGGGATCCAGAGCTGCAATCACACATCGTTTGATTCCCATCTTAATTATTTTTTCAGCACAGGGAGGAGTCTTCCCATGATGGGAACACGGCTCCAGAGTTACATAGATTGTAGCTCCCTCAGCTTCTTTTCCTGCATCTTCCAATGCAAAAACTTCTGCATGGGGACCACCATATTTTTTATGATAACCCCTGCCGATTATTTCTCCGGCTTTTACTACTACTGCTCCTACCATGGGATTGGGATTTACATTCCCTTCCCCCAAGGTTGCCAGCTCCAGGGCTAATTTCATATATTTTTCATCTAAATTCATCATAATTAACTCCTTCCCTCAGTGCTCTTTGTGTTTTGTGTTTTACTCTTTTAACTACTAAATTTTTTATCCTATTGTCTGGATTAAGTTTACCATCTCGATAGCCGATACTCCTGCATCAAAACCTTTATTCCCGGCTTTAGTTC
>CAZUGM010000089.1:0-8269 GCA_964619915.1 uncultured Fusobacteriaceae bacterium
TGCGACTGAATGTTTGCTTATAATTGTCCATTACAATTAATCAATTTTCAATTGTCTTTTAAATTATTTATTAAAATTATAGATGTTTTTTTTCATGATCCATAAAAAGAATGGTGCTCCTAAAAATGATGTGACAATCCCTACGGGAAGTTCAGTAGGAGCCATAACTACCCTGGAAAAAGTATCAGCCAGAGTAAGGAAAAATCCACCTAAAAATATAGATACAGGTATAAGAACCCTGTGTTTAGAACTTGTTAATTTCCTTGAAATATGAGGAATGATAAGACCAATAAATCCTATTACACCACTTATGGAAACCAAAACTCCTGTGAGCAGGGTAGATGTAAAAATTATAATTATTCTGATCTTATTGGTATTGACTCCTAAAATCTTGGAACTCTCCTCTCCTAATAGGAGAATATCCAATTCACGATTAAAAAACATAGTTATTCCAAAGACAATCAGGAGTAAGGCAGTTAAAAGATAGATCGATGACCATTTAGCCCCGCTCAAACTACCAACAATCCAAAATAATGCTGTATACAGATCTCCATTCTGGGCAGAGAAAGTAATAAAGGTTGTGATAGATGAAAACATGGAGGAGATGGCAATTCCTGTAAGAACCAGTTTGGTAGAACTGTAATTTCCTCCTATATTAGCAATCCTAAAAACCAGGACTGCAGCAGTTACAGCTCCTAAAAATGCCATAAATGGAGTGCCTAAACCACCGATGTTAAGACCTATGATAAGGGATAGTACTGCACCTGTGGAAGCCCCACTGGAAACACCTAAAATATAAGGGTCGGCAAGGGAGTTTTTTGTAAGAGCCTGCATGAGAACCCCAACCAAAGATAACCCTCCACCTACCAGGAACGCCAGGAATATACGGGGCAATCGGAGTTTTAATAAGATTGTTTCTAAATTTTGATTCCAGGTGATATCAAATAAATTATTATCTGCAACGGAATTGGCAAGAATTTTTAGTGTAATCAAGGGGGGGATCTTTATGGCACCGCTTGATAAAGCGAAGATTATGGCTAAAACTCCTAAAGATAGGAAGATTAGAAAAGTTTTTAATTTCATGGGAGGTACTCCTTTTTTTAATTTATAATATTACACTAATACTAAGATAGATTCATAAAAATGTCTAGGAATTATTTTTTAATAGACCCTTATTTTTAATTCTCTACCTTCTTTTAGCAAATTTTAACTATAGTTTAATAAGTAATTAATAAATGGTGCAGAATGTTTATAAAGTACTAGAAATAAACGATTAATTTTTTTTAATAAAAGCTTTATACCTTGACATTTTTATTAAGAATTTGTAAACTGAGAACGAAGAGAATTAAAATAGGGAAACTAGTGCGAATCTAGTACAGCCTTCACTACTGTGAAAGTGGACGAAACCATCATTAACCACTGGGATTTAATTTCCTGGGAAGGGATGGAAGTAGGAGGAAACTAAGTCAGGATACCTAATCTGGAAGAGGAGAGAAAGAGATGATAAAAAGAGCAGGGGTTTTAGCCCTAATTTTGGCATGTACAGTTTATGCAACTGATTTAAATGAGGTTCAGTTTTTTGAAGACAGCGGAGTAATAAGGTTAGAGGAAACAACTATATCCGGAGACGGGTTTGAGAACACAATAAGAGATACACCTAAAAATATTACTATAGTTACTGCACAGGATATTAAAGAAAGCGGAGCTAAAAATGTAGTGGAAGCTGTAAAATCAGTTCCCGGAGTGAGAGTAAGTGAAGGGACAGGGAAAACAGGAGTAATCGATGTGAGAGGGCAGGGAGCCAATACACAAATGAATACTGCTATTATCGTAGACGGGGTAAAGATGAATCCTATCGATATGTCAAGTTTTAATCTGTACAGTATCCCTATTGAAACTGTAGAAAAGATAGAGATAATCCCAAGTGGGGCATCTGTAGTTTACGGAGATAATACTGTAGGAGGAGCCGTAAATATCATCACTAAAAATGGTAAAGGAAAGGACAGTTTGATCCTTCAAGCAGAAGGTGGATCATATGAAAGTTATAACGGGAACCTTGGATTTAACACTACAGTGGATAAATTTAAAATCTTTGGAAATGTTACAGGGAAAACAACAGATGGGTACAGGGAAAATGGATATTTAAGGTCACAAGATGTCATGGCAGGGACGAGATATCAGATAAATGGTGCCAATGCTTTAACATTAAAGTATGATTACCATAAGGATCATATGGGATTTCCTGGACCATTATTTCAATCGGAAATAGATGATGATAGAACTCAAACAGGCACTCCTGATGATTGGGGTAAAAATGAATCTCATAGATTTAATTTGGGGTATAACTATAAGAAGGATAATCTGGAGATAATAAATAATACAACTTATTATGAAAAATCGTATAAATCAGCAATGGCAATGAGATATAGTGAAACATTTACTTCATCTCAAACAAACAGTAAATATGATACTGCTAATTTATCCAATGATTTTAAGATGAAATATAATACTGACAGGAATAAATTTATAGCCGGATTTGATATATTAGATGGAGAATTAAAAAGTAAAACTGACAATTTATATGCTACATATAAAAATATTACTGCTAAAAAACAGAGTATTGGTGGATTTATATCGGATACTTACAGTTTTACAGACAAGGTGGATTTCACAGGAGGAATCAGGCAGCAGCAGACAAAATTTGATTATTCTATAGATGAGGATAAAACATACAATAATACTGTATATGACTTGGCGTTGAACTATAAATATTCGGAAACAGGGTCGACTTTTATCAGTTATGGAACTGATTTTAGAACTCCTACAACAGATGAAATAATAGAAGTTTATTCTAGTAATATAAATACTGATTTAAAACCTCAGACTGGAGAAAATATAGAGATCGGAGTTAAAGATTATATTGCCGATACCTTTATCAGTGCATCTGTATTTCATAAAATAGTAAAGAATGAGATATATTATGATGGAAATAAAAATGCTAACTATGATGAGGACAATAAGAAGATAGGATTTGAATTGTTAGCTGAAAGAAAATTCATGGAAAAATTAACTTTGACAGGTTCTTACTCATACCTGCAATCAGAGATTGACGGTGGAGAAGATAAGGGGAATAAAACTCCTGGATTTTCAGAAAACAAGTTCTCTTTAGGAGCGAAATATGATTTCACAGAAAAGTTAAAATCTAATTTATTGTTAAACTATGTAGGGTCATCTTATGCATTTAATGATACAGCAAATGATTATGATAAAGTAGAAGCTTATATTACTTTAGATTTAAACCTATCATATAAGATAAATGATTCTTTCGATATCTATGGGGGAATTAAAAATTTAACAGATGAAAAATATAATGAATATGTAGGACAAGTAGGAGCTTCTACATATAGTCCTGCTTACAAGTATTATTATCCAGCAGCAGATAGACAGTACTATGTAGGATTCAGATATACAATGTAATGAAAAAACCTCAGAAATTTATTTTCTGGGGTTTTATCTATATGGAGGGAGAAAATTCTAAAAATAAAAATAAAAAAGTTTGACAAAATAAAAATTAAATTATATAGTGGTTGTAATAAAATTTAAGAGGAGATAGAGATGATTAGATTTACTTGGTGGTGGAAAAGCGATAACTCAACAAATAAAATAGCTTTGACACGTGGACCAGGTTTAGGGAATAAATCGATCTATTAATTTTTATATACAAAATTTAATTTTTTAAAATTAACAGCCTGTTCACTATGAGCAGGTTTTTTTGTTATATTTTTTCTAAGGAAAAGCCTGCTCGATGAGTGGGCTTTTTTTTATATAAATTTATAGATGAATCGGATAAAAAAATTAAAAAAAGGAGGAGTAAGATGGAGAAAAAAAGGCAGATGAAAGTTTATATAAAGACAATAGCGGGAGATACTGAAACACCGGTTACTATTTTTAAAAAATATGTAGGAGCCAGAGTGGGGATGCTCCTGGAAAGCAGGGACAATGACAAAGGCAGATATTCATTTATAGCTAAAAATCCATTTAGAAGGTTGAAAAGTTTTGGGGACGAATATGAGTTAGACGGTGAAAAGATAAAAAAAAATGGAAAGAAATTTATGGAAATTGTAGAGGATTATATAAAAGAATATCTTCTGGAAAATGAGGACGGTGTATATATCGGAGGAGCTTATGGGACCATAGGATACGATATGGTCAGGGAATATGAAAAATTGTTGGATGAGAACCCGGACAATATAGGAACTCCGGACTCAGATCTGATGTTTTTTAAAGAAGGGATTGTATTCGATCATTTTCATCAAAAACTTATATTTTCGACGATAGAAACTTCGGATACAGAGGGGAAGTTAAAAGCAGATATTAAATTTACAGAGATGGAAAAGACCTTGGAAAATACTTTAGATATGAAACTGGATGCAAAAAAAGAAGGAGTAGCTGAAGGAGAGTTAAAGGGGGATATTACAAAGGAAGAGTTTATGAAAAATGTAGAGAAAGCGCAGAAATATATCTATGAAGGGGATATATTTCAGGTGGTTCTATCACAGAGATGGGAGATGGAAGCAAGGGAAAAATCATTTGATCTATACAGAAAATTAAGGATCACAAATCCATCTCCATATCTGTTTTATATAAATTTTGGTGATTACCAGATAGCCGGGAGCTCCCCTGAGATGCTGGTAGAAGTAAGGAAAAATAAGATATATAACTGCCCAATAGCAGGAACAAGGAAAAGAGGAGAGACTCCGGAAGAGGATAAAATTTTGGCAGAAGACCTGATAAATGACGAAAAGGAGGTGGCGGAACATGTGATGCTGGTGGATCTGGCCCGGAATGATGTGGGGAAAGTTTCAGAGATAGATAGTGTAGAGGTAACTCAGTTTATGGAGGTTCAAAATTATTCCCATGTCATGCACCTGGTTTCATTGGTAGAAGGGGAGAAAAAAAAGGAGGAAACCAACTTTTCTGTACTCTCTTCTATCCTGCCGGCAGGGACATTGTCGGGGGCTCCAAAGGTAAGAGCTATGGAGATAATAGAGGAACTAGAAAAAAGTAGAAGGGGAATATATGGAGGAGCAGTGGGATACTTTTCCTATGGAGGAAATATGGATACCTGTATAGCCATCAGGACTATGGTTATAAAAGATGAAAAGGTATATCTGCAGGCAGGAGCAGGGATCACAGGAGATTCGATTCCGGAAAATGAATATGAGGAGTGCAGGAATAAGATAGGAGCTTTGGTCGCAGCACTTAACAGTTAATAGGAGGGATTATGATAATTTTAATAGATAATTACGATTCATTTACGTATAACCTATACCAGTATTTAGGGAGGTTTGAAAAGGATATAAGAGTTTTTAGAAACGATGAGATAGGTGTGGAGGAGATAGAGAGGCTCAATCCAGATAAGATAGTTATATCCCCGGGGCCTAAAACTCCTAAAGAAGCAGGAGTATGTATAGAACTTATAAAAAAATTGTATAAAAAATATTCTATTCTGGGGATATGTCTGGGACACCAGGCTATAGGAGAGGCATTCGGAGGAACTATATCCTATGCCAAGAAGGTATTTCATGGGAAAGCTTCTAAAATAAATCATACTGAAGACGGGATATTTCACGGTATAACCCAGAAAACAAAGGTGGCAAGGTACCATTCACTGGCTATTCTGGAGGAGACATTGAATAAGGAGCTGGAGATAATAGCAAGAACTGAGGACGGAGAAATAATGGCTGTGAGACATAAAAAATATGAGGTTGTAGGACTACAGTTTCATCCTGAATCAATTTACACCCCTGAAGGGATGAAGATGATTGAAAATTTTGTTGTAGGAGGGCATATATGATTAAAATTATTGATAGATTAATTAACGGCGAAAACCTTACGAAATTCCAGATGAACTATGCAATGACAGAAATAATGGAAGGGAGGGTAAGTGAGATTCATATGGCCAGTTTTTTAACAGCTCTAAAGGCAAAGGGGGAAACTTCGGAGGAGATAAGTGGCGGAGCTAAAGTTATGAGGGAAAAAGCGGTCCAGATAAATTTGGGCAACAGATATACTTTGGATACCTGCGGAACAGGGGGAGATGGTGCAGAGACATATAATATATCTACAGCATCAGCATTTGTAGTAGCTGCTGGAGGAGTAACAGTAGTAAAACATGGAAACAGGTCGGTATCCAGCCAATGCGGGAGTGCAGATGTATTGGAAACTTTAGGTGTAAACATAGATATGGGGTGTGAAAGGGTAAAAGAATGTATAGAAAAGATAGAACTGGGATTCTTATATGCTCCTGTTTATCATAGTTCTATGAAATATGCATCAGCAGTTAGAAAAGAACTGGGATTCAGGACCATATTCAACATGCTAGGACCCCTTACGAATCCTGCCAGAGCCAATGGGCAGGTGCTGGGAGTGTTTCATGAAAATTTAACTGAACTTATGGCAGAAGCTATGAAAAAATTAGGGACCGAACATGTATTGGTTGTTCATGGAATGGATGGAATGGACGAAATAACAGTAACTGATAAAACTAAGGTAAGTGAATTAAAAGACGGAGAAATTAACACCTATTATATAAAACCAGAAGATTTTGGAATAAAAATGAGATCTAAGGAGGAGTTAAAAGGTGGAACTTCTAAAGAAAATGCAGAGATAATAAGGGAAATCTTCAAGGGGAGTGTTGGAGGAGCGAAAAAAGATATACTGGTCCTAAACAGCGGGGCGGCTCTCTATGTGGGGAAAAAAGCATCATCTATTAAAGAGGGAGTGAAAATGGCCAGAAAGATAATTGAAAGCGGAAAGGCTCTCGCTAAATTAGAGGAACTGATAGAGATGACAAATAGATAAAAAGGGAGGTGGATATGATCTTAGACAGGATAGTAGAAAAAAAGAAGATGAGGCTGAAGGAGTTAAATTTAGATATAAAACTCTTGAAGGAAAAAGCCAAAAGGGCAGGATCCAGACCTAGTTTTATACAGGCACTTCAAAAAGAGGGGTTATCTATAATCGGGGAGGTGAAAAGAGCATCTCCATCTAAGGGTCTGATAAAAGAAAATTTTGATCCGTTGAAATTAGCTGTAGCATATGAAGAGTGTGTAGATGCGGTATCTGTACTAACAGAGGAAAATTTCTTTTTAGGAAATCCGGAATATTTAGAAAAGATAACGGCTGAGGTAAAAATACCTGCCCTTAGGAAAGATTTTATAATAGACGAAGTTCAGATATACGAGGCAAAAATATTGGGTGCTTCAGCAATACTACTCATAACAGCGATTTTAGATGAAAAGACATTGAAAAAATTTATAAAGACAGCCAAAAGTTTAGGAATGGATGCCCTAGTAGAGGTACATACAAAGGAGGAGGTTGAAAAAGCCTTGAGGGCAGGTGCTGAGATAATAGGGATAAATAACAGAGATTTAAAAACATTTGAAGTGGATCTGAATACAACAATAGAACTGGCAAAGTCGATTCCCAAAGATAAGGTTATAGTGTCTGAGAGTGGGATAAAAGATGTGGTAGATATAAAGAAATTAACCACAGCCGGGATAGACGGGGTATTGATTGGAGAAGTATTCATGAGGTGTGACGATATAGGGAAATTAGCAGGGGAATTAAAAGGTGCAGCAAGGGAAAAAAAGGTGACAAAAATAAAAATATGCGGATTGCAAAGGATAGAAGATATAGAGATGGTGAATAAGAATCTGCCTGATTATGTTGGATTTATTTTTGCTGAAAGTAAGAGAAAAGTTACTAAAGAGAAGGTTAAAGAATTGATGGATAGATTGGATAAAAGGATAAAAACTGTAGGAGTATTCGTAGATAAAAAAAGTGAAGATGTGGAAAAAATAGCAAAATATTGTAGCTTGGATATACTTCAATTTCATGGTGCAGAAATCCCAGAGTATTGTGAGAAATTCAGAGGGAAGTATGAGATCTGGAAAGTATTTTCAGTAAAGGACAGGGAAATAGAAAATAGGATTTTAGAGTATAAAAACTATACAGACCTGTGTCTTTTAGATGCCTATAATAAAGGGGTCAGAGGCGGCACTGGGAAGGTTTTTAACTGGGATTTAATTGAAGGAATAAGCAAAAAATATAAAATTGCTCTGGCTGGAGGGATAACTTCTAAAAATATAGTAGAAGCTGTAGAAAGGGTAGATCCTTATATTATAGACCTCAGCTCAGGTGTGGAAACAAACGGGTTTAAAGATGAAGAAAAAATAAATAACGTTATTCAAAAAATAAGAAGAGG
>CAZUGM010000090.1:0-7065 GCA_964619915.1 uncultured Fusobacteriaceae bacterium
AGTGGGGTTTACCCCATCCCCTCTACCCCATACAATCACCTGTTCCCCCACTCTTAAGTCAAATTTATCCAGATAGATATCCAGATAACCCTCCCTTAACGATACCTCGTCCTCCTCCCCTGATTTTATTCTCAGGTCCGCATATGCCGCCCCAATCTGCTCCCTGGGGATTTTAAGCTGTAGTGAGGTTTCAAAATATTGATCAGCTATGTCACTATTTTTTTCTAGAAAGACGTCTCCCCGGAGATATCCTCCCAAATCATATTTTGATTTTATTTTATCGGTCTCTAAAATCGATTTTTCAAGATTCCCTGTTTCTTCAGACATGGCAGACTCAAAAATTCCATTTTCTCCAAGAAGAGAACTGCTTAGTATAATAAAAAGCAAAAATATATATTTCAAATCCACTCCACCCCCAGATTTTTCCCTGCTATTCACTGTTTATCTTACTAAATAAATACATATATACCTTTCATCTGTTTATGAAAAATATTATTCTTCATATGAATTATAAAAGCCAAGAAAGAATATATGAAAGACCTAAAAACAAGATAGCGTTTCCTCTGAAGTAAGAAGAGTTGAATTAATGGCTGAAATTACAGGTGATAGGAATAGCTTTATTGATAGTAACTGGATAAAATATCGAAAAGGGAGAATAATTAAAAAAATTATTCCTCCCTTTTTTTTTATTTATCACATGATTTTTCATCTACTTTTGATTTTACTGGACTTTTTCATAATAACATCATACAATGTACTAAGAAACATCTTTAAAAATTTAAAAATTCCGTTACAATCCTTTCCATTTATATCCATTTCATTTTTGAGAATTTATTATTCAGTATTGAAAAAAATTTAAAAATCATTAAAATTTCAAACAGACTTTTTGGCCATTTTATTAAATTTACTTTGGCAAGTTTCTATTAAACAGACTATTTCTATCCTGCTACCCTATTAATCATTCTATATATTTATTTTACAAGCTCTATCAACTCTATAAGTTTCATCTATTTTATACATTATATCCATTTTACACGTTTAGTTTCTTACATCTAAAATTTAATTCAACAAAATCAAAGAAATCAATAAAATTATCCATAAAAAATATGACTAAAGTTAAATTAAACTACCAAATTAAAACAGAAGTGGGGAGAATATTTTTAATCGAGCCCTAAAATCAGAAATTTTTGAACTTCTCAAAAAAACGTCGGAAAAACTAAAATTAGGTACTTAAATTTAAGGAGGAGTTAAAAAATGAAAAAAATAACCATAGTCGGAGGCGGTAGTAGTGCTCATATAGTGGCACCTTTACTAGCAAATTTAGGATTTATAGTCACAATTTTAACGAGTAAACCGAACCTTTGGAAAAAAACCTTAAAGGTAGAATTCCAGTCAGAAAATGGAGAAGTTAAAAAAATAGTAGAAGGGAAAATACATTTAGCTACAAGTGATGAAAAAACAGCGTTAAAAGATGCCGAAATAATTTTATTGTGTATGCCGGTATCTCAATATTTTAAAGTACTTTTAAGGATTGGAGAACATATCCCCCAAAATAAAGAGGTATGGCTTGGATCTATCTATGGCCAAGGTGGAGTTAATTGGATGTATAACGAAATTAAGGAGAAGTTTTCACTGGATAAATTGGTCTATTTTTCCTATGGGCTAATCCCGTGGATATGTAGAACTAAGGAATATGGATCAATCGGAATAACTTACGGTGCTAAGTATGTTAATATTGTATCTGTTTATCCAAAGGATAAATTTAGTGAATTAAATCGTGGTTTATTTGAAAAAATATCTTTAGAACGGCCTGGAACAGGGAAGACTTATCAAGCTGATAATTTTTTATCATTAACCTTATCGGTAGATAATCAAATAATTCATACTGCACGAATGTACGGATTATACTTAAAAAACAAGCAGGGCTGGGAAACATTAGATGAAGTACCTTATTTTTATAGAGAGTTTGATAAAAATTCAGCTGACATATTAAAGATGTTAGATGCAGATTACGAAAAAGTCAGAGAAAAAATAAAAAAACTAAACCCAACTAAATCTTTTAATTATATGCTGAATTATTTAGATTTGGAAAGATTTACAAACAATTCTTCCAATAAAAACATAATGGAATCTTTTGTAAATTCTAAAACTCTTGGACAAATAAAAACCCCGGTAATGAAAGAAGGGAAAAAATATATTTTAGATAAAAACAGTAGATTTTTTACAGATGATATATTTTATGGAATTGCTATAGTAAAATGGCTTGCAGACAAATATAAGATAGAAGTCCCTATGATTAACGAACTCCTAAATTGGAGCCAAAGTTATTTAAATTTAGATTTATTAAAAAATGATATGTTAAATACTGAGTATGAATATAACGGTGTAAAAGTTGGGGTACCTACAAAATATAAAACATACCGGGAGAGTGACTTAATAGAATAGCATCGAAATAAAAGCAGCGTGATATTTTACCCAAACAAGTACAATTTAAGTTTTATAATTTTTCATTTATTAAAAAAAACTCTTCCAGTTTAATATTTCTGAAAGAGTTAATTCGACAAAAGAATTATTTTTATGATAGAAAAATAGCAAAAATTAAATTGTTGAAACATTTCTTATTTTAATAGGGAGGAAAAGAACTTTTGTATTTTCATATAACTCTTTTTTCTTCTCTATCTGAATAATTTTCTGCCTGTTTCAAGCCGATTATCTCAATCCCTGACCCTTGAATCATCTCCTTCATATGATCAATCTTTGACTCATTGGTTGTCCCGTAAAGTATCTTCATCCTTCCCCCTAATTTTTTTATTTTTTTACAACTATAACCATATGTTCAGTAGCATCTCTGTATTGTGGTTTTTCGCAATATTCAGCTGCCGCTTTAATATAATTGTTATAGAGGTCCTTGGATTTTTCTTTGACCTTTTTAATTTCAAGATTCATTCCAGAGATAAAACTTTCTGCACCGGCATAGGAAATAATTTCAAAATTTGATTTTTGCATCTCCTTGATTGCCTGTGGAGGAGTAGTAAAATGTGCTGTTGTAAAAGCATTTTTACTGTCTAATTTTAAATCTCCATCCAGCATCAGTTTAAAATTATCTTTGTTATAAAAGCTGTCTGATAATTCATACAAACTGGATTTTAAAGTTCCCCAGGTATTTATATATGCAAAGATCGCAATACCATCTTTTTTCAAAACTCTATGGACATTATTTTGAACTTTTAATCTGTCACTTTCCTCATGGATATGATACATGGGTCCCAATACCAAAATTGAATCAAAATGATCATCTGCAAATTGATCTAAATCTAAAGCACAGCTGCAGTGGAACCCATGGGAAGAAAGTCCGTGATCTTCAAATTGTTTTCGGGCTATATCTAACTCCCTCTGGGAAAGATCTAAAAGGGTCATATCGTACCCTAACTTTGCCAGTTCAAATGAATATCGCCCGGGACCCGATCCGACATCTAAAATATTTCCCCTGTCAGGAAAATATTTTTTAATTAAAAACATAGTACTTTCAAATTCTACAAGGCTGTAAGGATTATTTAACCGTTCCAGCTCGTGAACAGCTATTTTATTATAATATTCTCCAACTTCATTTTTCATCTTCTTCCCCCTAATTTTTATTGTTTAAAATTTATTAGAGTATACTACATAAAGAGGAAACTGTATCCTTTTTTATTGAGATATCTTAAACTCCCTCATAATTTTTAGTCTTTTGTGAAAAATATTTAAAGGAATTTTTATTTTTTATCTATATAATCTATTTATAAAATTTATTTTATACATACTGTAGCTCTCGAGTAGAATTTATCGTTTTATAATTTTTTTCAGGAGGCACTATGAGCAGACTATTATTATTCCCTGTTGTACAATCAGATAAAAATAAACTTGATCAGGCATATGAAGTTGCAGAAGATTTTAAGACTGTATACGAAGGTAAAGATATATGGGTTCCCCAGTTTTTTCAATATGATGGAGCCAGCATCCCATCTTTGGGATGGCAGGTAATCGGGACTCCCTTCAATCCCCACTTTATGGAAGCAGCCGTTATACATGACTGGCTTTACCACACCCACCAGCTGGAAAAAAAAGATGCAGATAAATTATTCTATAAAATACTTCTGGAAAATAATGTTGAACCGGTAAAAGCCGTCTTAATGCGGGAAGCAGTGGAAAAATTTGGGGACTGGTATTGGATAAATGACGAGGAAGACTCTAAATATATAAAAAAATTAAAAAATAAAATAATTGAAATTGGTAAAGATCCTTCAAAATACGGTATATGATATATAACTTTATCCTAATTTAAAATATTAAAAATTTAAAATAAGAGGAGGCTCCTTCTCTTATTTTGTCTTCTTTTTAATCCACTCTTATTAGAACCCCAACCATGCTACTGTACTTTTTCTTCCTTTCTA
This sequence comes from uncultured Fusobacteriaceae bacterium, assembly GCA_964619915.1. Taxonomy (GTDB): domain Bacteria; phylum Fusobacteriota; class Fusobacteriia; order Fusobacteriales; family Fusobacteriaceae; genus Psychrilyobacter. The sequence goes on from CAZUGM010000090.1 coordinate 4,431, forward strand.
CAAAAATCAAATAAAACTTAAATAAAGACTTGAAAAAGCTAAAATTAACTGCTATAATTCTAATCAGACTTTAATCTTTTTTAAAGTGACAAAATTTTCTATTTTCAATACTTATGTAAAAACTGTCCTAATAATTTCAATTTTTTTAAAGAGTATCAATTAATATATAATATTTAATTAACTAAGTTAAGATGAACTTTTGAGATAGATCAACTAAAATTCAATAATTAATCTAAACTAATTTTTTTAGTTGATGATGTTGTAATAATATTGCCTGTAAAATTATAGTAGAAATACATTATCAGGGAGGATTTTATGGATTTCAGTAAATTTCACAATAAATATATAATAGAAGGAACTTTATCAGTCTATTCTTTACACATTGGAAAATATAGGGCAGAGGATAAATTTGATTCCCCTACTATAAGATATTTAAATAATATGGCATATATTCCCGGATCAAATTTTAGGGATCGCCTTCAATATAAATTAAGAACTCTGGTAAATTTAGGACTTACCCTTGAAGGTAGAAGATTACACGCTTTGGATATCAAAGAAATCTTTGGGCATACCACTACTAGAAAAAAATCCAACCATATGACAGGAAAGATCTATATAGAAGACCTTATAATAAAACCAAACGAAAAAGATCCCACCCATGAGGGTATAACTGTAAACAGAAATACAGGGATATCAAAAAAAAATAATAAATTTGGTTATAATGTCGTTGAAAATGCAACTTTTAAATTAAATATAATTTTAGAAAATTTGAAAGATTATGAGATTGATCTGATAAACATAGGGTTGAACCTTATGAAAGATGATATGTTTGGTCAGAAAACAGATTTTGGAATTGGAAGGTGTAAATTAAATATTGATCGGGTAAAGTATATAACTAAAGAAACCTTAAGTGACTATTTATTCCATGGTCAGATGAAGACAGGTGATCAGGAAGTTCTAAATAAGGGAAAGATAACTTTAGAAATAGAAAAATAGGTATGAACTATAATCAGGAGGAGAGAGATGGGGTACACAGCAAATATAAAAGTAGATTTAAAAGAAGTTAAATTGATCAGAACATTGGTAGAAGTTGAGATGAAAAACAACAAATTTAAAATAGATTCATTGAATATAATTGAATACAATGAGCTCCTAAGACAATTATTAAAAAAAGTACAGAGGGGAGAGATCAATATTTTAGAAGATTCTTTAGAGGGGTAAGAAAAAATTGTTATCCTGGACTATATAGTTTACAAGGACTGTATTAAGTTAGAGAAAATACCAATTAAATTTTTGACAAATGTAAAAGGGACACTATATCAGTGTCCCTTTGTTTAATATCTGGGAGAATAAATAATGGGAGAAGTACCGAATAAGATATCCTTACCCCTCACCTCTCTTTCTACTGTGATCATCTCCTCCACTATATTTGTCATATTCCTGTAAATTTCAGGAGGACAGACAGAGTCCAACTGAATTCCTTCGTGTTTTTTTAAATGGGTATAGTTCTTCCACAGCCACTGCTTAACTTTTTTTACATCGGAAGGTTTTCTCAGGGTGTTTAAAATCTCCCACCTTATATCCTCTAAAATATTTACAGGGGGATCTGTTTTAAACCCGGCCATTTTTTTTCCTAGCTTTCTTGCAAATTTTTCATCGATCTCCTGGGAGAGAAATTTCAGGGTGTGCCAGGTTTCATAGAGTTCCTTTAGATTATTTATCTCCCGGTGTTTCAGCCAGACAAAAGCACTGAGCCTCCTCCTCCAGTCCCACCATTTAACAGGACTCTGCAGATCCTGTGCCGGAATTAAAAAAATTCCCCTTTGCAACAGCAGTGCCCCAAAAACTCCCGGCGGGTGTCCCAGCCTTTGATTTTTTAGGGTAGTCCTGTATACTCCGCAGCTGGGACTCCCTTCCATAAAGATGTAGGCATCTACATGGGCCCTTTCCAAAGTTTCAAAACAGGCCTCAGCTCCTTTTTTCATCATCAATGAAACGTCTCTCCCCCTTTTATTTTTAACCTTTGCATCACCCTTCCAAAAATCATGACCATCTCCACTTGTGAGTCTGATAGGAAGTCTGGGGACTCCCATCCCGCTCATGACCTCGGGGCAGACAGGGGTCCAGATATAATTTGATTTCTCCCTTTTGAGATATCCCAACATCTCATATCCCTTTGAATTGTATCTGACTTTTGCACCGTACATACAGGCTGAAATTCCAATTCTTATTTTCTGATCAAATATATATGTCAATAAAACCGCCTCCATAAAAAATATTCCTACCATTAAAGAATATACTTATAATATGTTCAAATCCTATAAATAATAAACTTTTTTCTCCTATGCACGACACATTTCAATCCTTGTTTTAATGGATTATAGATTTTAATGACATTATGGACAAAAGAACCAAGGAAGTAATTATACTGATTCCGGGCAACCAAAAACCGGCTCATACAAGCCGGCCAAAAAAAGACAAAATTAAATTTTTATTTTTATATTGTATTCTACTATGTAATACTTTTTTATATCTTTATTATTAGTTTGATTTTGTACTAATCTCTGTTTCAATATCATCTGCTTTATCATCGACTTTCTTACCAAGTACTAATAATACTCCTATCATCAAGGCT
>CAZUGM010000090.1:7153-8221 GCA_964619915.1 uncultured Fusobacteriaceae bacterium
CTGCAAGAAGTGCATATGGTATCTGTGTAGATACGTGGTCTATATGGTCTGCACCTGCAAATATTGATGCAAGAACGGTTGTATCTGATATTGGTGAACAGTGATCTCCGAATATTGCTCCAGAGAATACAACTCCTGACATCATAACAGCAGTATTAAAATCACCAGTTACCTTGTAAGTAAGTGGTATTGCTATAGGAGTGAGTATTGTCATAGTTCCCCACGATGTTCCAGTAGCGAATGATATTCCCATACCAAAAAGGAATATTACTATTGGTATCATTGTAAATGACAATGAATCTCCGAGAAGTGTAACTATGAATCCAGCAAGATCCATGTCTCCAGTGATTGATCCAAGCGACCAGGCAAGAACAAGGATAACACATGCAAGAAGCATAAGCTTCATACCGTCTATAAGGCTGTCCATAGTTTCTTTGATATTCATGGTTCTTGTTCCAAGAGCCATTACTATACCAGCAAGAGTCATTGCGAATGCTCCCCAAAGAAGTGCCGTTGCAGCATCAGCTGCACCAAGTATTTCCATCAGACCCTTTCCCTGAGTTTCAGGCGAAAGTCCTGTAGAGTAGAATCCTATGAGAGTTACTACTACAAGAGAAATGATTGGTATAAAGAAAGTACTGATTTTAGGAACTGCATCCTTAACAGGTTCTCCTAGATCTGTACCAATGTCCATCATTGGGCTTGCACCGTCTCTGCTTATCTTCCCTTCTTTTGCTGCTCTTCTTTCCGCTTTAAGCATAAGTCCAAAATCTCTACCTGTGTATGATACTATACCAACGAAGATTACTGCGAAGATACAGTAAAGATTTAAAGGTATGCCCTTTATATATGCAGCAAATGGAGTTATCTGGTCAGGAGTTATTCCCGCAACTTCCATTCCTGAACCTATCATACCTATCTGGAATGCAATCCAGTCCGAAATAAAAAATGTCGCTACCGGTGCAGCAGTTGAATCCAGTATGTAGGAAAGTTTCTCAGAAGAAAGATTGTGTTCTTCAGAAATATCCCTGAATACGTTTCCAACTATTGCTGCATTACAGTAGTCAT
>CAZUGM010000091.1:0-7409 GCA_964619915.1 uncultured Fusobacteriaceae bacterium
GTAAGCATCTATGATCTCCATAATAATTCCTGCTTTAAACGGGAAAAAATATAAAAAGGCACTCCTAGGAGTGCCTTTTTATATAAATATTTTATTTTCTTTAAAAATTATCGATTAGAAGATCATTGCACCGATTACACCAAATATTACAAGGGGTATATTGAAGTGTAAAAAGGTCGGAACACATGTATCCCAAATATGATCGTGCTGATTGTCTGCATTGAGACCTGCAGTATGACCCAGTGTACTGTCGGAAGCAGGAGATCCCGCGTCACCCAGTGCTGCTGCTGTACCTATAAGTATTGCAGTGGCAAGGGGACTAAACCCTAATTTTAAACACAGGGGTACATAGATAACTGCAATAATAGGAATTGTCCCAAAGGAAGTTCCTATTCCCATGGTGATGATCAGTCCCAGGATGATCATTATAAGGGAAGCAAAAAATTTACTTTCACCTACAATTCCTGCTGTCACATCAACCAAGGCCTGTACTCCTCCGGTTTCTCTGATTACCGCTCCATAACCTGAAGCAACCAACATTACAAATGCAATGAATCCCATCATATGTATCCCGTTGTTGGTTATATTATTGAGACCCTTCCACTTTATCGCCCCAAAGATTACCATTATTCCCAGACCTACAATTGCACCCAGAGGCAGAGAACCTATAGTTAACTGGATAACCAGGGCCGTCCCTGCTCCCAGTAAGGCAGCAAAATGTGATCTTGTAAATTTAATATCTTCATCTTCACCAAGATCAGGTTCAGTAAATTCTACCATCTCGTATTCACGGGGTTTTCGGTAACTGATAAATATTGCTACCAAAACACCCACTACCATTCCTATAGCCGGAAAAGCCATCCCCTTCCAGATTATTGATTTAGAAATTTCCATTCCATTTGCCGTCATCTGATCGGCTATAATCCCGTGAAAGATCAGTCCAAATCCCACCGGCAGTGCAATATAAGGCGTTTTAAGACCAAATGTAAGGGCACAGGCTGCTCCCCTTCTGTCAATTTTTAATATATTCATAATTTTTAACAATGAAGGTATAAGAATCGGTATAAAAGCAATATGAACCGGTATAAGATTCTGGGATAAGCAGCTGATAGATGCAATAATAATTAAAAGTACAGCCCTTTTCCCCTTTATTGTCTTGGCTATTTTTTTAGATAATAATGTAGCCAGACCGGTTTCATGAATCGCTGTAGCCAGAGCTCCAAGCAATATATAACTCAAGGCCGTTTCAGCATTTCCTCCCATCCCTCCTACTAAGATATTCATAACTTCATTTAGAGGGATACCCGATAGAAGCCCTCCACATAATGCAGCTATAATCAAAGATAATATGACATTCAGGTTTAAAAGACATAAAACACTCATCAAAATAACCGATAATAAAACTGGGTTTGTTAACATAAATTTATTCCTCCTTTTTTCTTTTTTTTTCATACTGTTACATAAACATAATATAGGTATACTAGATATATGCTACATAAAATAATATACTATTATCTTAAAAAATACAACTTTAAAGCAATTTTTTGAAAAGTATGCTACTAGAACATGAAAGTTTTTTAGATCTGTGATCATTTATAAAACACCCTCCATTTTTCACAGATTAAAACCAAATCTTTTACACTAAGAAAACTTTTTTGACACAGAGACTCACTGAGCAAAATAAATAAGAGTTCACTGAGTTTTATCTCCTCTTTGTGATCTCTACTTTTTTCTCTTCGTGGTCTGTCTAAGTTTTTTTCTTGGTTAGAATCTTATTTTCATTTTGAATCTAATTCCTTTATCTAGATGTTACTCTACTCCTCAGAATATATCTTATGAGTTTCGTCGCCCCCTCCATGCCCGTCAGGCATCTCACTAAGAAACGGGGATCCACGGCCTCACTCTATAACATCATCTAGAAAAAGTGAGCTTTTCTTTGGTTCGTTTCTTTTGCTCATCAAAAGTAAATGAACTCGTATTAAGGACGAAATCCTTAGAATTTATATTTCTTTTTAAGGTTACTAAAGAAAAGAAAATTATTGTGACTTACTTCAATAAAAAAACGCCTCCCAAAGAGATGAATCATCTCCTCAACAGACGTTTTCATTAATATCTTAGTAGAAAAAATAAAATAGTGCAGCCATACCCAAAAGCCCTGCTATAAGTATACATAATAGGGGAATCGTCTTTTTATAAAGATTCATTATCAAAAAAAATATCTCTTTCTTTGTAATAGTTTCCCTGTTAAAATCTATATTTTTCTTTTCTTCCTCGGTGAATTCACTGTATTTTTTTAATTTTTTCATATCATTCCCTTATTTTTAAAAATTAATCTGCCTTATAACAGGCTATAAAATGTCCATCTCTAACTTCAACCATAACAGATTCTGTGTCTCTCTTCTTTGGATCTCTGTCATCGATTTTATAACCAGCAGGTATCTTTACCCATTCCGGCGTTTTTTCACTGACATAGTTCTTTGTATCTTTTCTCGGGTGGGACTTGGGGATGGCAGAAAGTAATTTTTTAGTATAAAAATGAACCGGTGATTCAAATAACTTATTTGTTTCTGCCAGCTCTACTATCCTGCCGAAATACATCACCGCTATCCTGTCAGAGATATGTTTTACAACTGACAAATCATGGGTTATAAAAAGGTAGGTAAGCTCCTCCTCTTTTTGCAGTTCCTTCAACAGGTTTATCACCTTTGCCTGGACCGAAACATCCAGAGCCGATACCGATTCATCACAGACAATAAATTTTGGATTCAGTGCCAATGCCCTGGCTATTCCTATCCTCTGCCTCTGTCCTCCACTGAATTCATGGGGGTATCTGGTCAGATGATCGGGATCTACACCGCACCTGTCGGCCGTTTCCCTTATATGGTCATACAATTCATCTTTTTTCTTCATCTTATGAAACCGAACCGCTTCTCCGATGGTCTGTTCCACAGTCAGTCTGGGATTCAATGAGGAATAGGGATCCTGAAATATTATCTGCATCTCCTTTCTCAGTTCGTTCATCTTCCCCTTGTCTGCATCATGGATATTGGTTCCGTCATAAAAAACTTCTCCGCCGCTTTTTTCATATAGGTTCATGAGGGTTCTCCCAAGGGTAGATTTTCCACACCCGGATTCTCCTACAAGTCCCAGAGTCTCACCTTTTTTTATATCAAATGTTACTCCATCCACAGCTTTTACGTGATCCACTGTTCTTCTCAATACACCTTTTTTTATGGGATAGTATTTTTTTAAGTCCTGTACTTCTATTAAGTTTACTCCTAAATTCTCATTCATTAATCAACCTCTTTTTTTAGATGAACTCTCAGCTCTCTGTTTTCTAGTGTTATCATCTGTGTGTCATCGGCATAATAAATCTCATCTGTAATTTCATACTTTCCATCTCTATCTATTGCTATAGGATGTCCGATCTTTTCCGGCATAGAATACAGCTCATCACTGTCAGTATCTATACTTGGCATGGAATTCATCAGTCCTACTGTATATGGATGGATAGGGTTATCGAAGAGATCATCGATTGTGGCAATCTCCATGATTTTTCCCCTGTACATAACTACTACCCTGTCGGCTACTTCTGCAATTACTCCCAGATCGTGGGTTATAAATATAGTAGAAGTTTTAAACTCCTCCTTTATCTCCTTTAATAATTTTAGGATCTCAGCCTGTATAGTAACATCCAGAGCTGTGGTAGGTTCATCTGCAATGAGGAGTTTTGGCTCACACAAAAGTGCCATAGCTATTACAACTCTCTGCCTCTGTCCCCCACTCAAATTATGGGGATACCCGTTATAAACTCTTTCTGCTCCCTCTATCCCTACTTTTTTTAGCATCCCTATAGCTTTTGCCTTGGCATCTTTTTTGGATAACTTCTGGTGAAAAAACAACACCTCTGTGAGCTGATCCCCGATAGTTAGTACAGGATTCAGGGAGGTCATAGGCTCTTGAAAGATTACCGACATATCACTTCCCCTCATATTTCTCAGCTTATCAGGATCCATGGAAAATAAATTATCTCCCTGAAACCTTATCTCTCCCCCCTCTATAAACCCGGGAGGCATGGGAACAATTCCCATTACTGCCATGGTGGTAACACTCTTTCCACTCCCGGATTCTCCTACAACTCCCAGAGTCTCCCCTTCATACAGATCAAAGCTCACACCATCTACTGCTTTTACTATGGATTTATCCTCTTCCAGTCTAAAATAAAACTTTAAATCATCTATTTCTAATATCTTATTCATGAATCAACCTCATTATTTGGATTTTGGATCCAGAGCATATCTCAGCCCCGCTCCCACTAAATTAAAGCACATTACCGTAATAAATATAGCTACCCCCGGAGTCATCCATATCCACCAGTAGTGCTGGATTGTATAGATTGACTTAGCTTCATTGATCATATTTCCCCATGTAGCTGCTGTAGGGGAAACCAACCCCAAGAAGGATAGCATTGATTCACTTAATATTGCCCCTGCCATTCCCAATGTGATGGAAATAATTAAATACGATGTTGTATTGGGAATCAAGTGTACAAATATTTTTCTGGTATCGCTCAGTCCCAGTGCCTTTGTAGCCAGCATAAATTCCTGCTCCCGAAGGGTTAAGAGCTGTCCCCTTACCTGCCTGGCTATTCCTGTCCCCCCTACAATCCCCAAAACCATCATAATCATATAGATATTAGGTCCTGTTATGGCTATCAGGGTAATGAGGAGTACCATTACCGGCAATACATTGATTACCTCGATAATTCTCATAATCATATCATCTATTATTCCTCCGTAAAAACCTGCAGCCCCACCGATTATTATACCCAGTGTAGTTGCTATCCCTACTGCTACGAGACCTACTGTCAATGAAATTCTGCTCCCATATAGGAGTCTGATAAATACGTCCCTTCCGGATTCATCGGTTCCCAGGATATGTTTCCCTCCCGGTGAAAATGGTGAACCATTCATGAGTACATCCATATCTATATCATCGGGCCCTATTCCCATCCCCTTTGATATTAAAGGTGTTAATATTGCAAGGAGGGCAATCATCCCCAATGCTGTCAGTGCTGCTACTGCTATTTTATCTCTTTTAAATCTCTTCAGCATTATCGCTAAAGGAGATTTTGATTTTTTATCCATCATCTCTCTCCCTTATTATTTAATCTAACTTTACCCTAGGATCTACAATACCATAAACGATGTCCGAGATTAAATATCCCAACAACATCAATGTGGCGAAGAATATATTGGTTGCCATGATAAGGGGATAATCTCTAAAGGTTACTGCTCCCAAGGCTATAGTTCCCATTCCGGGCCACGCAAACATACTCTCGATAACGATACTTCCTCCAAAGAGTCCTCCTAATATTCCTGAAAACATAGTCACTATAGGGATCAATGTATTCCTAAAGGCATGTTTATAGATAACTGTTCTCTGAGGTAATCCCTTGGCTCTGGCTGTTCTCACATAGTCCTGACTGAGTACATTTAACATAAATGATCTGACAAACATAACCATCCCTGCAATACCGGTAGTTACCATAACCAGCAGTGGCAGAGCTGCATGACGGAGAAGGTCAAAGAAATAGTCCATCCCTGTATATCCTGCTCCTGGTGTTACCATCCCGGAAAATGGAAAGAACCCATAATCCATAGCCAATTTTTTTATAACCAACAATGCTATAAAAAATGACGGACATGATATCCCTGCTAAAGTTATTATTCCTACAGCTTTATCAGTATGAGTATTATGTTTTACCGCTGAGATAACCCCCAGTGGTATAGCAATCAGGTTTGATATGATAATTGCCGGAACTGCCAGGGTAAAACTGTTCCACATATAGGTCTTTATAACTTCCACAGCTGGTTTACTGTATTGGATTGAATACCCCATATCCCCGTGGAGTGCTGCCCACAACCAATAAAAATATCTCTTATATACCGGCTGGTCCAATCCGTACTGGGCCCTTAATTTGGCTATCATTGCCTCGGTCATATTTGGATCCATCTGACTTCCCACAGGATCCCCAGGTGCAAATGCAAATATTGTATATATCATGGCTGACATGACAAATAATACAAAGATTGATACTATGATTCTTCTAATTATGTACTTTAACATCATTTCCCCCAATTTCTAAATATTTTTTAGGATATAGATCTTATGTCTAGTTGCAGCTATGACTTGTGCAATTTTAATCATAAAAATATTTCAAAGATAAATTTTTTTACACAAGTCAGGTAACTGCAATATTTATTCTCTGTAAAAATTAAAAGTTATTCCCCTTAATCTTTTTTTAGTTTTCAAGTTTTAGTGCATCTACCTTAGTGGCCTCATATACATCCATATCATTCATATAATCCAGACCACTTACCCTTTTATTGATTCCCACTACCCCTGTTGAACTAACTGTAAAGATATACGGCAGATCGTTATTGATCTCTTTCATCATCTTGTCGTAGATTGGGGTTCTCTCCTCAATAGTACTTTTAGCCAGCCCTTCCACACATAGTTCGTCAACTTTTTTGTTGGAATACCCCACAAAGTTATTTCCTCCCCCGGTTTTAAAGGTTGAAGACTGGTCAGGATCTGCAATTGTAGACCATGCTAACATCACAGTATCAAATGTTGGTTTGTCACTGAGGATATCCTTAACCATTGCATTGAAATCCACCAACTGGATATCTACATCTACACCTATTTGTTTCCAGTTTTGCTTGATGAGAGCTATCCATGTTTTACCGGTAGAACTCTGTCCGCTGGAAGCCGATGTTTTAAGGGTAAAGGCTAATTTTTCCCCGTCTTTATATCTGAATCCGTCGTTATCCAATTTCCAACCGTCATCTTCCAACATCTGTTTGGCTTTTTCAGGGTTATAGGCATAGTCATTTACATTTTTAGAGCTGGCCCAATGCTGGGGAACCAGTGGCTGGTTTAACACTTTTGCATATCCTTCCAATACTTTATCTGCATAGAGTTCTCTGTTTAACCCATAGGCCAATGCCTGTCTCAAAGTTCTGTCCTGAAATTTTTCCTTTCTCAGGTTAAATCCAATATATGAATATCCTGATGGAGGAGTCTCCTGGAAATTAACCAGGTTGTTTGAAGAAGCTATCTCCTTCTCCTTACTCTTTCTTCCACCTATTTTAGATACGTCTAATTCTCCCTTGGCCAGAGCCGGAGAGATAGAATCGGTAGGAATATATTTAATAACTATTTTTTTAGCATCGGAATCCCCCTGGTGGTAGTCTGCAAATCTGTCTAAAACTACATATTCTCCAGGCTTATATTCAGTCAATTTATATGCCCCTGAACCTAATGGAGTTTCATTTTTAGCTAAAAATTCAGTCTTATAATCTTCCGATTTAGCATATTCATAGTAGTGCTTAGGCATTATTCTG
>CAZUGM010000091.1:7460-8067 GCA_964619915.1 uncultured Fusobacteriaceae bacterium
ACGAAGTTGTTGAGGGATCTGGCATTGGCCTCTGACATATTAAAGATAACTGTATATTTATCCGGAGTCTCTATCCCCTTTATATATCTACCCTTTCCATCTGCTACCTCCTGGAATCCCTTTATAGAAGCTGAAGCAAAAGCTGATCTCCCATCATACTCCGGTCTTGCATACAGACTATATGTAAACTTTACATCTTCAGATGTGAGCTCTACCCCATCCTGGAATTTAACCCCCTTTTTTAGATTAAATACATACTGCATCTTCTCAGGTTTATATTCATAACTTTCTACCAGACTTCCAGGTTTAAATTTGAAATCATTCCCATAACTCAATAGTGTTTCAAAGATATAAGCATTTACATTAGAATCATAAGTTGTTGTTGAAATGGCCGGATTGAACTTCCCCTCAAATTTAGCTGTTATGGCTAAATTAACTGTCCCTTCCCTTTCTTTAGCAGGATTTTCGATTTTTTTCTCTATCGCTGCCTTAGTGCTGACCTTTGTCTCTCCCTTTGTTTTTTCGTTGTCTTGACCGCATGCAAGCAAGGCTAAGACCATGGTACTTAGTAATAATATCTTCTTCATTTTTTTCCTCCCTGTTCAAA
>CAZUGM010000092.1:0-7593 GCA_964619915.1 uncultured Fusobacteriaceae bacterium
AAAATTACTTTGGAGGTTTTAATGGAAGTTTTAATTAATGGGTTAAATGGTATTATTTGGTCACCGGTACTGGTATATCTTTGTCTGGGTGCAGGACTATTCTTTACTTTAAAGACAAGCGGTGTTCAATTTATGATGATCAAAGAGATGATAAGACTATTATTGGGAAAGGATGTCACAAATGAGGAAAGATCTAAGGATTCAATAAGCGGGTTTGAAGCCATGTGTATGTCGGTATCTGGAAGGGTAGGAACAGGGAATATTGCAGGAGTGGCTACAGCCATTGCTCTGGGAGGACCCGGATCAATATTCTGGTTATGGATGATTTCGCTTCTAGGAGCTGCTTCATCATATGTGGAATCTACATTGGGACAGTTATATAAAGAAAAATTTGAAGGGGGATACAGAGGAGGACCTGCCTACTACTTTAAAAAAGGATTATTGGGGGGGAAAGCCTGGTATGGAAACTTATTTGCACTGTCTACAGTGCTGGCTATGCTTATATGTATGCCTTCTACTCAATCAAATGTAATTGCAGGAAGTTTAAAAACAGCAGTAGGAGTTCCTGAATGGATAACAGGGACAGTCATTGTAGGATTCCTATGTGTTATTGTTTTTGGAGGAGCTAAAAGGCTGGCAAAGTTTGCCGGGATAGTGGTTCCATTTATGGCGGTAATATATATAATCATTGCGGTGGTAGTATTGGCACTAAATGCAGGGGATATCATCCCATCACTGACTTTAATAGTTAAGTCTGCATTTGGAAAAGAGGAGGCCTTTGCAGGAATTGCAGGTGCAGCGATATCTTGGGGTGTAAAAAGAGGTATCTATTCAAATGAAGCAGGGCAGGGAACAGGACCAGCTTCAGCAGCAGCAGCAGATACATCACATCCTGCCAAGCAGGGATTGATACAGGCATTTTCTATCTATATTGATTCGATATTTGTTTGTACAGCCACAGCACTGATGATCATCATTACAGGAGCATACAAGGTCTTTGATGGAGTTACCGGTAAGACAATCTATGCAGGAAAAGGTGCAACTGCCAGTATGAGTATGGGAACAGTGGGAGCGGCCAATACATCTACCGCTTTAGATATAGGTATTGGATATGGTGCATATATAGTTGCCATAGCCATTGTATTCTTCGCTTTTACTACACTGTTGGCATTTTTCTGGAATGGAGACACAGCACTGGTTTATCTGACTAAGGGCAGTGAAAAGGGTAAAAAGATAAGATTTGTTTTAAAATTAGTATATCTTGGATTTACATTTTCAGGTTCTGTAGCAGCAGGAGGAATGGCTTGGACCTTTGGAGATATTGGGATAGGAATAATGGCCTGGATAAATATAGTAGGAATTTTAATTATGCATAAACCGGCGATTGCCTGTCTGAAAGATTATAAATTAAGGATGAAAGAGAACAGAGAGGATGAATGGGACTTCAATCCAAATCAGATTGGAATAGAAGGGGATTTTGCTGTCTGGGATGAAATAAGAAGAGAAGGAAGAGAAACAGTAATACCTCAAGAGGGTATAGCACCGGAATTAAAAATATCATAGGATAGATAAAAGAACCAGAAAAATCTGGTTCTTTTTATTTTAAAACTATAATATTTATTCTTTAAAATCCACCTTAGCCTGGGGAAGGGACTGGCTGTCTTTAGAAATTTTCACCTCTATTCTTTCAGAAGAGACTCTGTCTGAGAAGAAGTTCAAGATATATATCTTTCTCTCCTCCATGAGATCTTCTAAGGTCATTTCTGAATCTGTCTTTTTGCCTGAGAAGATGTCGGTAATTGATTTTGTGGCCATAAGATTTTTTTCTATGTTCTTATTGGTATAGAGGGTAAAGGTTACCTTGGATTTTGGGTTTTCTGTAAGTATGTTTGCAATTTCACTCAGTTTATCCCTCTCCAATTTACTCAATTTATCTGAAAGATATTGGAAGTAAATGGTTTTGATCTCATTATTTTCAAGGGGAAGGATCTTGGAGATAATTGTCTGGGGAGATCTGGCTGCTTTTACCAGACCACTCATAAGGCTGCTGGTAACAATTGTGGTAACCCCTAACTTTGGATTGGTGAGGTCACCGGTTATAGGAAGGGTGATGTTGATATTTCCATATTTATCGGTGAGAACGTTTATTATGGAGTTCAGAGGAATCTCTCTGGAATAACCGGTAACTTTTCCTAAATCTATTTTTGAGATGGTTATGTCATGCTCTGAATTTAACTGACCCCCTCTCAGGTCAACCTTTCCTTTAGATGACAGAATACCTCCGTCAAATTCATTGGGAAGGCTTTTTCTAATAAGATCATTAAAATCAGGAATCTTTAATTTTGTCACATTAAAGACTCCGTTAAAGGTAAGTGTCTGGGGAGAAAAATTCCAGTCTTCCTTCAGAGTAAGATACCCATTGAGCTGTATCTTTTCTATTCCCATAAGGGAAAGATCTAAATCTATTGAGGATCTTTTATTTTTTTCAGTAGTAAGGTTTGCAGCTGAGAGCTCTATGTTGTCATAGACCGATGTTTTTTTCAGACCCCTGTAGATAACCTTTCCATTTTTAACCTTTATTTTTGAAGCTGATATTATAGGAAGGGATTTTTGTTCCTTCTTTTCCGGGGAAACCTTTGAAATAACTTTTGCCTCACTGGACTGCTCAGGGGATTCTCTCAGATCTATCGTGGGAGAGGTCAGGGAGACAGAGCCAAATTTTATTGTTTTAGGAGAGTACTCCTTTACAACTACATCACCTTTTGCCAGCCAAAACTTAGTTTCATCCTCTATTTCTCCTTTGAGGTTTGAAAGGGAGAAACTACTCTTTGAAAGGGAGATCTCCTCTTTTTTTAGTTTGAAATCCACCTTAGAACGAACAGTGTCCACAAAGATTTACATGGAATCGGCTTTTTTTATGTAGAGGTCAGAGGCAGAAAAATTTCCCTTGGAACTTATATTATCCTTTGAATAATTTAAAAATGATGAATAATTGACAACTCCATCCAATTCATAGGGAAGGGTCTCTGTATAAGGGGTTAACATCTTAAGGTCTAAATTTGAAATGGATATATTTCCCTTTGCTTTGAGATCTGAGAGTATATCTATATTATCTAACTTTATGTTCAGATCCCCCTTTAAGGAAGCTGACTTATTTATAAGGGTGTCTACCACAAAATTTGAATTGATTTTTTTATTGGATATATTATTTCCATCCAGGTAGAGGTTTTCAAGTGAGAGATCCTTTGTAACTACCCTTCCCTTTCTCAATTTAAGATTTTTTATTGCAACTTCAATTTCCTTTTCTTCAGAAGGTAACTTATCTTCTTGGGAAATAGTTTCTTTTTCTGAAGAGCTTTTGGTTTTTTCAGGAAAAATTTTTGTATTTAAATCTAAAAAAAAGCTGTTAAATCCCACTGAATCTAAAACAATCTTCTCCCTGTTCAAACTATCCACTGCAACAGAGATATCACCGGTAAAGAAAACCTGGCCTTTTTTATTTTTAATATTCAGCATCTTAAGATCCAGGGGACCAGACAAAGAGTATAAATTGGTTTCTAAATTGTATACCGAAGAGAAGTCACCGTAGAGGGATTTAACCAGGATATTATGAAGCTCCTCCTTCCCTATGAGCTTAAGATTTTCAGTAAATATATCTGAGTTTAATGTGACACTTGGATAGCTGTAAGAGTAATCCCCTTTGAGATTAACTTTTTTGATCTGAGTCTCGTATGGGAGATTCTTTTGGACAGAACCGGGAAGTTCCAAAGATGAGGTATCCAATATAAAGTTTCCCTTAAGAATAAGGGATTTAAGGGGATCAAAATCCATGGAATAGTCCAAAACCTCAACAAGTGACTTAGATGAAAAATTTATGGAGTCGTTTAGGGTGAAGGCAAGAGCAGCAGATGCTTTATTTCCGGGTATATTTTTTAGATCTTTAAGATTTAAATCGATGTCTGTAAGTATAAGATCCCCGTAGGATAGGGAAGACCTTTTTACTGTAACCTCATGGATACTTATATCTTTTAGAGGGGAACTCTTTATCTCTCCAGGGAGTGGTTTGGGTTCCTGTTTTTTGTCAGAGAGAGGGGCTTTTTTTTCTTCTAGAAAAATATTGAGGTTGCTATGGGTGTCTTCTATTTCCAGTTTTTTAAGGTTTAAAGATATTTCAGGGTAGGTCAGTCTTTGAAGATCGATAGATATATGTTCGGAGTTTAGAAGTTGCTCTCCTTTTCCATCTTCAGCAATAACTTCTGAACCAGTGATATTTCCACCTGCCTGAAATATTTTTTTCAGGTAGTTCCCTTGAACAGAAACATTCCCTTTGAAATTTCCAGATAAACTGAGGTCACCCTTTTCCTCTGAGGAAAAGGTATTGCTAAAATGAAATCCCTCTGAAGCCAAAGAGGTATCCAACAGACCGGTTTCTGTATTAACTTTGATTTTTATATCAACGATTCCGCTGCCTAAGATATTTAGATTAGCAGAGAGATCCAGCTCATTGTTTTCATAGGTGGATTCGGGAACCTTGAGAGTGATTGTATTCATTGATTTTAATATTCCCTGCGGTCTGATGAAGGTTAGATTTTCTATTGCAATATTATGAACTTCTATCTCCTTGATAAAACCCTGCGAAGGAGAATCTGGCTCAGATTCTCCTATCTGTGGAGAAGTTTCTTTTTTTACTTCTGACTCATCCTCCAAATTAATAAGATTCAGAGTAGGTTCGATAAGGCGGAGCTCACTTATGGAGAGTTTTCTTCCAAAAAGCTTAAAAGGGTCGGTATTTACTTCTATAGATTTGAGAGACAGCAGTGGATCTTTCTCATCCTTCCATATAGTCACATTCCGGGAAAAAAGAGTTCCTGTAAAAGGATTTAGCCAGAGGCTGCTGATACTTACTCTTTTGTTTAAACTACTTTCCAAAGATGAGATGACAATTTCCTTTAAAATCATGTTTGTACCTGCTACCAAAAGAAATATAAGTATACCTAGAGATAGTAGAATAATTTTATATATTTTTTTCATAACCATCCTCCCTCAAAATAAAATCTTTTATTATAATTTAGGTAAAAGGTTTGAATTATCCTGCTTAAATCTTGAAATAAAAGGAAATAATATATTTTATCTCTAAATATTTAATATGGATTTTTTATTTGAAAATCAAAGATGAAATAAATTATAAAATAAAAAAATGAAAAATACAGTCTCCAGAGTATAAATCAGGCAGTGGAATTTTTTTCTTCTATACAAAAAATTAATGGAGTGCCATGGGTAAATTTTTGATAAAGTTAGGAGGTAAGCAGATGAAATACAGGAAGATGCCAAAAGCGGAGGAAAAGATATCTATCTTGGGTTTTGGATGTATGAGGTATCCCTTGAGGGATGATGGGTCGATCAATGAGGAACTTTCGGAAAGGATGATGAACTATGCCATTGAAAGGGGAGTGAACTACATAGATACAGCCTGGCCCTACCAGCATGGAGAGAGTGAACCCTTTGTAGGAAAGTTTTTGGAAAGATATGGTTTTAGAGACAGGATAAAGTTGGCTACCAAACTTCCCTCGTGGCTCATAGAAAAAAGAGAGGATATGGACTACTATCTGGATGAACAGTTAAAAAGGCTGAGGACCGATCGCATCGATTATTATCTGGTTCATGCCCTCAATAAAAAAAGGTGGGAGCAGCTAAAAAAATTCGGTATCTTTGATTTTTTATCAGCTGTCAAGGAAGACGGCAGAGTAAGAAATGTGGGCTTTTCATTTCACGTTGACCTTTGTACTTTTAAGGAAATCGTCGATTATTATAACTGGGATTTTTGTCAGATTCAGTACAACTACATGGATACAGAGTTTCAGGCAGGGAAAACTGGTCTTCTCTATGCTGCTGAAAAGGGAATGGGTGTAATAGTTATGGAACCCCTGAGAGGTGGCAAATTAGCAGGAAGGATTCCCCAAGAGGTGCAGACGTTACTGGATTCCCAGAAAAAGAATTATTCACCTGTAGAATGGGCTCTCAGGTGGGTATGGGATCATCCCCAGGTAACTCTGGTTTTGAGTGGGATGAGTGCTCTAGAGCACGTCGTGGAAAATGTAGAGGTGGGGTCTAAAGCGGAACCTTCTACTCTCACAGGGGAAGAAAAATCCGTCATTGAAGAAGTCAGAAATATATATAGAACCAGGATAAAAGTCCCCTGTACCGACTGCAAATACTGCCTACCATGTCCTTCTGGTGTAAATATTCCTAGAGTTTTTCAGTTGTATAACGATATCTTTATTTTTGATGATATAAAAGCTGCCAAAAGAGATTATCATATGTTTTTAAAGGAGGATGAGATGGCTCACAACTGCATTAAATGTGGAAAGTGCGAGAACCTCTGTCCCCAGAAGATTCCTATAATAGAAAAGCTGGCACAGGTTGTAAAAGTCTTTGAAGAATAGGAAAATTACAGAAACCACAGTAAATACAGCCTTGATTCATATAGATTCGTATAGTTAGTTCCAGAAAAAGATAAAAATATTAGAGACTGTCAGTCAAAAAATCCGGGGCAGCTGCCCCGGATTTTTTTTAAACCTTCAGTCTTATGATCTAGTAAATAACCTCTGCTCTGCTCCCTCTGACCGTTTTTTCTACCTTGATTTGACTGGTTATTGTCTGCTTTAATTCATTGACGTGGGAGATGATTCCCACAGTTCGGCCGCTGCTTTTCAATTCCATTAAAATATCCATGGCCACAGAGAGGGATTCCTCATCCAGGGTACCGAAACCTTCATCTATAAAGACTGAATCGAGCTTTATCCCCCCATTTTGAGCCTGGACCACATCGGATAGCCCCAGAGCTAAAGCCATAGATGCTTTAAAGGTTTCACCTCCAGAAAGAGTTTTGATACTCCTCTCCTTTCCTGTATGGGAATCAAAAACGTTGACCTCTAATCCTGAGCCGGCATTTCCTTTTTTAGTGGTATCCAGCCTCATATGATATTGGTTGTTTGTCATTATACTGAGCCTGTCGTTGGCCCTGTCCAAGACATCTTGAAAATAAACTGCCAGAACATAGTTTTGAAAAGTTATGTTGTTTCTTTTTTCCCCATATTTACCCACAGATATCTCGTAGAGTTTATTAAAAACTTTATACTCCTTCTCTTTATCTTCCAATATTTTTCTGCTCTCATCCAGTTTTTTTTCAGGGACCTGTTTTTTAAAAATACGCTGGGCCAGGCCCTCCACAATGGCTGTCTTGCCCACGCCCGCTTCGCCAATAAGTATTGGATTGTTCTTCCTTTTACGGGAAAGGATCCGGATCACCCTGCTTATTTCTTCCTCCCTGCCGATTACCGGATCAAGAAGTTCCTTTTCAGCTGCCTTGGTAAGATCATGGGCGAACTCTTCCAGTGCAGGCGGTTTTGCAGCTGTTTTCGCCTTCTGCTTATTGTCTGTTCCAACTTTTACTCCCAGGACACGAAGGATTTCGTTACGGATCACATTGTAGTCATATCCCGCTTTGGTGAGCACATCAAGGCCCGAGCAGGAGCCGTCCCGAAAAATAGCAAGAAGCAGATGTTCTGTACCAATATATGAATTCTTCAGTTT
>CAZUGM010000092.1:7645-8049 GCA_964619915.1 uncultured Fusobacteriaceae bacterium
AAGTTCAATTATTGTTTTAAATCGCGAACTGATAGGGACTTTTCCGAGAATTATGGTTGATCCTGACTGGCGCACGGACTGTTCTATTTCGCTGATTACACGGCTGAAATTGATACCCAGGTTCTTGAGTATTCTTGCGGCAACGGAATCTTCATCTTTAAGGAGAGAAATCATTATATGCTCAGGACCCAGGGTGTCACAGTTAAGGCGCTTCCCTTCAGCCTGGGCTATTATCTCAAGTATCTTTTTTGATCTCTTGGTAAACTCAAACATCAATCGTCACCATTGCCTGAAAAAATTTTACGAAGATAATCAGCACGAAACTGGTCGCACTGACTGTTGCTCACAATTGTCTGTCCCGTATTATTCTGTAAATGGGACCACTGTATGTTAACCATCAGGGT
>CAZUGM010000093.1:0-2057 GCA_964619915.1 uncultured Fusobacteriaceae bacterium
TCTTCAATCTCCTCACATTCACTGATATATTGGAATTTTTTGCAGGTCTTACATATAAAAACGTCTATTTTTCTGGGAGTTACAGCTCCTTCTACTACCCCGTCGGTGTAGATCGTAGCTTCTATATCTCCTGTAAATTCAGGCATTTTAGTCCTGTATTTAGCCCCGCATTTACATTTAAAATTCATATGGTTCCTCCTGTTTTTAAGTTTTTTTCCTGATCTTTAATATTTTTTAAAATGTCATCCAGTTGAGAGGTTAAATTTTCCCAAGTGAATTTATTCAAAGAAATATCATGGTTCGTATGATGAAGAGTATCTAAAGAATTTAAAAGAGCCCTCTTTATATTTTTTATATAGATACCTTCGTTCTCTTTTATTAGCTGATCCTGAGAGATCCTATCTGGAATATCTATGTATGTGATCATATTTGAATCGTTGATCGTATCTCCGAACCAGGGCTTTATCCCTGGAAGATCAGATGAGATGACTCTCAGCCCACAGGCCATAGCTTCCACTAAAACTAAGGGTAAACCTTCATATAGGGATGGAAGGATAAATATATGTCCTCTGTTATAGATGTCTTTTAATTTAGATTGTTCAACCATTCCCCAGAATTTTATCTCATTCTGACTTTTTCTGCTCCGGGATATGATATCTTCATATTCCTTTCCATGTCCCATTCCGATTAAATTAAGTCTGACCTGTTTTGCGGTTTTAAGGGTAGAAAAAGCCTCTATTAGATATTGAACCCCCTTTGCATTGGAGATCTTACCGGTAAAGATGATATCGATTATTTTATTATTCTTTTCTGTATCCATCGAATGAAAAACTTTGTTGTTGAACCCTATTCCAAGGGAAATAATTTTATTAGGTTCTATACCATAGATATTTTGAATTTCTTTTTTTTGAACTTCGTGGAGGGCTATGATTTTATCTAATTTTTTAATTTTATCCTGAATAAAATTATTTTTTAAGCTGTGTGTTTTCATCTGTCTGAGGTCGCTTCCATGACAGAACCCGATGATCTTAACATCTTTGACCCATTCCCTGACCAAGGCAGTCAAAAAATACAGGTGATGACAGAGGATATAATCTGGACGGAAGTCCTCTACAGCTTTTAAAATTTGTTTTTTAAAAGCGTCTTCATAAAGTTTTACCATGGAACGGTCCATTTCCTTATACATGGTACTTTTATAAGGCATGATATCACTCATGCCGGCAATTGGAAAGGGGAGTTCAGGGCTATTAAAAATAACTTTATAGGTGGAGGAGACGTCTATATCTTTTAACTCATCTTCTAATTCACCGCCATAGACCAAACTTTGAGAATGATCTAAATGAGTGAATTCTTTTATTATATTTTGTAAATAGATTCCGCTGCCAGTATCACTTGGCTTTTGAGATGTAATGTGAAGAATTTTCATTAAATGTCCTCCTGGGTATAAAAAACTTTTATTATATTTTAACTAAAATAGGTCATTTTTACAATAGTGAAAAGCTTGGAGGTTGTAAAAGTTGTAAAAAGATAAATCAAATTTTGATCATTTTTCAACTTTTATTCTATCAAAATATCGTCTTTTCCAAATATTTTAATAGTAATTTAAGTTATTTGTGAGTTAAAATAAATATTCAGGCTTTTTCACTTATTGAATTTTAGTGTTTTGTAAAAGGTTTTAATGTTTTGTATCCGTAACAAAAACTGGTAAAAAATCAAAAATTATGGTATTATTTTCACATGTATTGTTTTTGTAAAAGGAGGAAAAATGGTTAAAGCTTTATTAGGAATTTTATTTTGTATGGGATTATGGTATCTTACAGTTTTTTTTAAAGATTATAGAGAGGTTAAAAGAAAGAATAAGGTGGAGAAGGAAAATAAAGTAGCTTTAAGCGGTATTGGATTTATAATTTGTTTTTTTGACACCCTTGGGATAGGCGGTTTCGCCCCTATGACTGCTATATTTAAACAGTTCAAGCTGGTGAATGACAGGATTATTCCTGGAACTTTAAACACAGCTATGACTATCCCTATTGTTATTGAGGCTCTTATCTTTATCA
>CAZUGM010000093.1:2067-5800 GCA_964619915.1 uncultured Fusobacteriaceae bacterium
GACCTGCCGAACAAGTCTTTTTAGCAGGATATATAAGCGCATTGGTTGCAGATGATTGGAGAATTGGTGGTATTTTGCCAAACCTATCCCAATCCAATACCAGCTTTGAGCAAATTTTCAAGAATGGCGCACATTATTTATGCGGGCGTTGTACACCGGTTTATGCTCCCCTTTAAACACAGCTATGACTATCCCTATTGTTATTGAGGCTCTTATCTTTATCAAAGATGTAAAGGTGGATCTGATTACTTTAGTATCTATGCTTATAGCGGCAACTTTAGGAGCTCTTTTAGGTGCAGGATATGTATCGAAATTGAATGAAAAGAAGGTTCAGCTTTATATGGGATTAGCTTTAATAGCCGTGGTAATAATCATGTTGGCAGGTAAATTAGGAATACTTTCATCTGGTGGAGATGCAGTCGGTCTCTCTGGTATTAAACTAGTTATAGCAGTTATAGGTAATTTTGTATTAGGAGCACTTATGACTCTAGGGATAGGACTTTATGCCCCTTGTATGGCATTGGTATATGCTCTTGGATTAAGTCCGTTAGTTGCTTTTCCAATTATGATGGGATCATGTGCATATTTAATGCCGGCAGCAAGTGCTAAGTTTATTCGTGAAGGAGCCTATCATAGAAGTGTTACCCTGTGGAGTACAATATTTGGATCGATTGGAGTTGTTGTTGCAGCTTATCTAGTTAAATCATTACCTATAAATATTTTAACGTGGGTTGTTATGGGAGTTATCCTTTATACTTCAGTGAATCTGCTGAAAGATTCTTTTTCATCTGAAAAGCAAGAAGTTGTTAATGTTTAATTAAATAGAATTAAATGATTTTCTATAAAGTATTAGTGTTGTAAAATCTTTATAGATAGAAACTAAGTCCATTGAAAAGACAGGGTGTCTTTTCAATGGACTTTAAGTTTTTTTTGAAGGAATAAAGGCATTTTTTACCTTTTATAGTTTCTTTAGAGGATTTTTAAAATTTTATAGAATGTCTTTAAAAGTGATAAAAAAGACTTTCTTTTTCTATTTCAAGATATAAGTAAATGAGGTCTGAATTTGTTTTTAACAGGGCCATTTTAATTTCAAATAATAATTAATAAGCATTAAGAGTTATAAAGATAAAGCATCTATAGGGGCACCTTCATTTCTTTTAATTGAATTTTTTAATGGTTTATGTTAGAATTGTCAGATATAATAAGCGATAAAGAGGAGATGAATATGAAAAAAAGAATAGTCTTTGATAGAGTCGGAGATATGAAATACATCTCTCATTTAGATACTATAAGATTTTTAGAGAGACTCTTTAAAAAAACAGGTATCACTATAAAACATTCAGAAGGGTTTCATCCTAGACCAAAGTTGTCCTTTGGAAATCCTGTGTCATTGGGAGATGAAGCGTACAATGAATTGATGGATGCTGAGATAATATCCGAATTATCCAATGAGGAGATGTTAGAACTTCTAAACTCCAACTCACCTGAAGGATTTAAATTTCATGAGATCTATGATGTCCCAAAAAAATCCGGGATAGCCAATGATTTTGATATTTTAATCTATGAGGTAGAGGGAACTACAGTAGATATAGATGCTTTAGAAAATCTATTGAACAGTGAGGAGATCATAGAAATAAGGGAAAAAAGAGGGAAAATCCAAGAGAGAAACTTAAAAGAGAAAATAGCAGACTTTAAAAGGATTGGTAATAAGATCTTTTTAGAGTTATATAATATTTCTCCTAAAGGTCTATTTACATTGGCTGAGATAGACACTAAAGATTTAAAAGTTACAAGAATGGGGTATAAGAAAAGTAATTAAAATATAAAACAAAATATGGAGGGGTAAACATGTTAGATTTAAAGTATATCAGAAATAACATTGAATTTTTAAAAGGAATTTTAGAAAATAGAAATGCCAAGATAGATTTAGATAGATTTGAGCAGTTAGATGAGGAAAGAAGAGAATTATTATCAGAGGTAGAAACTTTAAAGTTTAAAAGAAATAATGCTTCACAAGAAGTAGGTAAATTAAAAAGAGCCGGAGAAGATGCATCTCATATTATAGAAGAGATGGGTACTGTAAGCTCTAGTATTAAAGCAATAGATAAGAAATTATCTGTAATCGAAGGAGAGATCAGATATTTCCAAATGACTATTCCGAATGTATATGATGAGTCTACACCAGTTGGAAATGACGACACTGATAATATCTTAGTTAGAACATGGGGTGAACCTACAAAGTTTGATTTCGATGTTAAACCTCACTGGGAATTAGGAGAGGAATTAGATATATTAGATTTCGAAAGAGGGGTAAAGTTAGGAGGATCTAGATTCACTCTATATAGAGGAGCAGGAGCTAGATTAGAAAGAGCACTAATAAACTTTATGTTAGATTTACATACTACAGAGCATGGATATACAGAGCACCTTACACCAATTTTAGTAAAGTCTGAAATATGTGAAGGAACTGGTCAATTACCAAAATTTGGTGACGATATGTATAAAACAGAAGATGATATGTACCTAATCTCAACTTCAGAGATAACATTAACAAATATCCATAGAGGAGAAACTTTAGCAGAAACTGATCTACCTAAATATTATACTGCATTTTCACCTTGTTTCAGAAGGGAAGCAGGATCATATGGTAGAGATATCAGAGGGTTAATCAGACAACATCAATTTAATAAAGTTGAGATGGTAAAATTAGCTCACCCTGATAACTCAAATGAAGAATTAGAAAAAATGGTAGTAAATGCAGAGACAGTATTACAAAAATTAGGATTACCATATAGAGTAGTTCAGCTTTGTACAGGAGATATCGGATTCTCAGCGACTAAAACATATGATTTAGAGGTATGGTTACCATCTGAAAATACATATAGAGAGATCTCATCTTGTTCTAACTGTGGAAATTTCCAAGCTAGAAGAATGGGTCTTAGATTTAAGCCGGCAGAAGGCGGAAAAAGTGAATTTGTTCATACATTGAACGGGTCTGGATTAGCAGTAGGAAGAACTTTACTGGCTATCATGGAAAATTACCAGCAAGCAGATGGAAGTTTTTTAATTCCAGAAGCTCTTAAGCCATATATGGGCGGATTAGATGTTGTTAAAAAGTAGTATATTCTTTATACTCCTACTTACCATCCTTACATCTAATATATATATATTAATAACAGTAGCAGGTTTGATGATTTTTTCAAACCTGCTATTTAACAAAAATTTAAAAATTTCCATAAAGAGGATGAAATATGTCTTTCTTCTTTATTTCACTACAATATTGTTCCAGCTGTTTATGGTCCAGGATGGTGAAGTTATTTTTAAGTTTTATAATTTTTATATTACCTGGAGGGGAGTTACCCGGGTAGGGATTAATTTTTTGAGGATTTTTGATATACTGCTGATTTCGTGGCTAATAAATGCACAAAACATTTTTACCGGAAAATTACAGAGATATAACGAATTAATAGATACCGTTATAGAATTGGTTCCAGAGGTTTTTGTTCTATTTAAGAAGAGAATGAAATTCAAGGCGTTTTTTAGGCATATTTTAAAGCAAATAGAGGGTAAAATATAATCTTTCAAAAGATTGCTTTTATGTATTAAATTTGGTATTATTAAAGAGTAGAAAAACTCAAATATAATAGAGGAGGTAATTATGAGATATAATTACAAAGATTTAGGATTAGTGAACACTAAAGAGATGTTCGCTAAAGCAAATAAAGAAGGATAT
>CAZUGM010000093.1:5810-8008 GCA_964619915.1 uncultured Fusobacteriaceae bacterium
AACAACATGGAGCAAATGTTAGCAATCGTAGAAGCTGCTGCATTAAAAGGATCACCAGTTATATTACAATGTTCAGGTGGAGCAAGAACTTATATGGGTAAACCAGTAGTACCTATGTTAGCTAAAGCAGCTGTTGATACAGCAAGAGAAATGGGATCAGACATCCCTATCGCTTTACATTTAGACCACGGTTCATCTTTTGAGCAGGCTAAAGACTGTATCGAATGGGGATTCTCATCAGTAATGATCGATGCATCTCATCATTCATTCGAAGAAAACATTGCTGAATCTAAAAAAGTTGCAGAATACGCACATGCAAATGGTGTAACTGTTGAGGCTGAATTAGGTGTTTTAGCTGGAATCGAAGATGAAGTATCTCATGATGAGCATATCTTCACACAACCACATGAAGTAGAAGAATTCGTAAAGGCGTCTGGTGTAGATTCATTAGCTATCTCAATCGGAACTTCACATGGAGCGCACAAATTTAAGCCAGGAGATGATCCTAAATTAAGATTAGATATCTTAGCTGAAATCGAAGAAAGAATCCCTGGATTCCCTATCGTATTACACGGTTCATCATCAGTACCTGCAAAATTCTGTAACATGATCAAAGAATTTGGTGGAGAGATCAAAGATGCTATCGGTATCCCTGATGATCAATTAAGAGGAGCTACTAAATCTGCAGTTGCTAAGATCAACGTTGATACAGACGGAAGATTAGCATTTACAGCTGGAATCAGAGAAGTATTTGCTGCTAAACCAGGTGAATTTGATCCTAGAAAATATTTAACACCAGCAAAGAACTACATGAGAGATTTCTATATGGAAAAAATCGAAAATGTATTCGGTTCTGAAGGTGCTTATAAAAAAGGAACTAAGTAATTAAATTTAAAAGGAGATAGTTTGACTATCTCCTTTTTTTATCTGTAATTTTTCTATATTATGGATTATGATTTGCTATGGTAGGTATAGCTGATCTTAGAATCCAGAACTCTCTGATACTGTTTTAACTTTCTTTTTTCCTTACTGGGATCTAAAAAAAGCAAGGAGAAAAATTCCCAAAGGAAAACCCAGCCTCCTACATAAAATCCCTCTATAATTATCTCCCATACCATCTGAGTAACAGCAAAATTTTTCTTTATGATAGAAACAGTAAAAATAAATAAAATCCCTAAAATAAAATTTCCCATAGCTGATCTGTAAAACTCATAGATCTCTCTTTTTTTCTTCCTGTGTAGGTATAAAAAATAGTGTTTAATCTCCTTGATTCCTCTGGTTTCCTTAACTTCATCATAGACGTTTTTGGGCATATTTATATTCAGTAAAAGGTTGTATTTAAAGGGAATATCCTCAATGGAATCCTCTAAATAAACAATTAATTCATCGTCTAAATCCCTGTTTTTAAAAGGTGAAAAATCCAGAGTACTGTAAAGAGCTCCATAGTGATCTATGAAAATATCTATTATGTAAGAATTACTTTTTTGATCAAACCTAAAAAGTTCATCTAATTTTATCTCATTTTTTAAATTTTTAAAAATCATTTTAACCACCTCATGGATTTCTATATTATTTTTTACAAAGCTAAATAAAAAAATCCTTTTCAGCCCTCCTATAAGAATAAAGAAAATATAGAAATTAAAGGCATGCAGGTTGACAGAAGTTAAAGATTAACCTATCATAGATATACATATTAATTTTTATAAAGGTGGAAAAAAATGATGATATTATACTTTGGTATTGGACTGCTGGCAACAATTTTTGGCTCATTGGTTGGATTAGGTGGAGGAGTGGTTATAAAGCCGGTTTTAGACGCTATAGGAACTTATGATCTGACCACTATAGGGATACTTTCTTCCTTTACTGTCTTTTCCATGGCTGTTGTGTCTACAGGGAAACAAATAAAAAAAGGTTTTAAAGTTGAAAAAAATATGCTGGTAATTGCAGCGGGCTCAATATTAGGAGGAGGGATTGGTAATTTATTATTTGGTATTTTTTTAAGAACTTTAAATGATGAGGGGCTAGCTACAGCAATTCAAGGACTTATGTTGGCATCTCTGCTGATACTGGTTTTATTTAAAGAAAAGTTCCCAAAATATCATATAAAGAATTGTCTGGGGTTATTCTTAGTAGGAATGACCCTTGGAACTATAGCATCTTTCCTGGGGATAGGAGGAGGACCTATAAATGTAATGGTG
>CAZUGM010000094.1:0-7901 GCA_964619915.1 uncultured Fusobacteriaceae bacterium
AACCATCTTCTAAACCCATCAAAATTCTCAAAGTGAAATTTATTCTTAATACATTCAATATAAAAAACTCTAAGAGGTCTTTTAGAATTTTCTCTTTCTTTAGAATCTACCACGAATAATCTTTTTTCAAAGAGATTTAAAAGTTTAGTAGCAAGATCTAGAGTTATTCCTTTTTTTCCATTTTCAAAATTACAGATACTAGCCTGCCCTGTGCCGATTAAATTTGCAACTTCTCTCTGAGTGAGATTTGTCTGTTCTCTAAAATCTTTTAAAAGTTTTCTAAAAAATACATTTAAATTTTGTCCTTTTCTATTCAAAGCAGCACCTTCTTTTTAATGTTATGTAGGTTTTAACAAACCAAAATATACACATTATAACATAAAAAAGTAATTTTATAAAAAGCCTGGTTTCATATAAATGTCTGTGATTCAACGCTTTTACCTAAAAAATAAAAACATTAGCCAGCCCCAGGAAAATTAAGAAGCCCAGAGCATCTGTAATCATCGTTAAAAGGATAGAACTTCCCACTGCCGGGTCGGTCTTCAATTTCTTTAATAACAGTGGTATCAAAGTCCCGCAAAGTCCTGCTATTGTAAAGTTCATAAATATAGCAAAGGACATAACCAGAGATATCTTGGTATTTCTAAACCACATATATGATCCAAGACCCACAAGTGTTGCAAAGATCAGACCGTTTAGAATAGCTACAACTATCTCTCTTAAAAAACTCTGATCCCAGTTTGTATCATCTACATCACCCATAGCCAGCTGTCTTACCATTACTGTAAGAGCCTGGTTACCTGTATTACCTCCCATGCTGGCAACTATAGGCATCAGTACAGCCAAAGCCGGCAGTGCTTCTATACTGGTCTGGTATCTGGCGATAACAGAAGCTGAAAAGAAAGCTGTACACATATTTAAAAACTGCCATTTTCCTCTTTTTCTGGAGATATCTACAGCCTTTTTCTCCCCTTCTGCATCATCATCTACTCCGGCCAGGTTATAGATCTGTTCTGTCGCCATCTCTTGTAACAGATCATAGATATCATCAGCAGTTATCCTACCCACCAGATAATTGTCATTATCTATTACAGGTACAACCTGCAGATCATATTCCTTAAAATCCATTACGACCTTCTCAATATCTTCCTTATCATTTACATATCTCGGTTTATATTTTTCAGGACGCTTACTTATTATCTCTTTAAAACTTTTATCAAAATCAAATAACAGCATGTCTTCTAATTGTACTGTAGCCACCAGATTGTTGTAGTCCCCCAAAATAAAGACACTACTTACATTCTCGAGCTCCTCACTGTATTTTAACTTTCTCAAATTTTCAATGGTCTGTCGGACTGTTTCATTGTGATTAGCTGCAAAAAACTCAATCTGCATATAGGCCCCGGCTTCATCTTCCTCATAACCTTTCAGTTTCTGGATTTCCTCCTGCTCCTTGTTATCTAATCCAGATAGGATACTCGCAGCTAGTTCCTCGTCCAACTCCTCAATATCCTGCATGAGGTCAGTTGCGTCATCTGAGTCCATCTTCTTAACCGTTCCAATCATTTTTTTCAGACTTAAAGTCTGCAAACTTTCCTTTAGCATCCTCTCGTTGAATGTTTCTAATATATCTCCTAAGATATGTGTCGGCATCCTCTTGATATATTCGGAGAACCTCTCCTCATCCAGCCTTCTCAGACGTTTAAAAATTTTAGACAACTCTGAATAATGCAGGTCTGCTTTGACTTTTTGATGTAGATATCCTTCCAGACTATCTACCAATTGTTGTATTTCTTTTTCTTTTTGCATAATTTCACCCTCTTTTTAGTCAAAAAGATTTTTAAGGCCGTCTCCTAATCCATCGATTAGACTTCTTGTACTTTTAGAATCCTTGTTTGATTTTGTTTCTTCCTCTAACATCTTTAATTCCTTTGAACTTTCACCTATTATCTTTCTTAAATTTTCTATTTTTTCTATCTCTACACTAAGTTCCTTTGTGTATTTTTTTATCTCCTCATCTATCATGAGTTTTGCCTCTTGCTTATATTTTTTTATATTCTCATCTAAAACTTCCTTTATCAACCCAGATAAAATAGTCCCTATATTTGTATCCAACTCTAATTTTTCTTTTGATCCATCATAGGTATAGTTGATGATGAACTGGTCTATCTCCTTCAATCCTTCTCCCAATATTTCTTTAATTACCGGATCTATCTCCACCTCATTGGGGTTCACTTTTAAATGATCTAAAATTATCCTGCCATCTATATCTGATATTTTGTTTTCGTAACTCATATTATAACTTAAATTCATCTTACTTCCAACTATTATCATTAAATTTTTATTTTCACCTATCATTTTATCATCTATTGTCAGTCCCGATAGATTTAATTTTATCTTTGCTGTTTCTGATTCCCTGTTTAGCTCACCATGGATATCACCTTCAACAGTTTTATCATCTGCATCCAAATTAAACTTTATAGGATTTGGAGTGATCCCTCCCTTAGATGTCATGTCTCTCACTCCACCCTTTAAAGTATAGTTTTGATGTTTAAATGTTAAATTTGCATTTTTTACCCACAGATCATAGGCCTCCCCTTTAGGAACCTCATCTTTTTTATTAAATTCATCGAAAAAATCTATATTTTTCCCTATATATTCCTCTAGATAGCTATTTAAAACAATATTTATCTCTGATTTTAGTTTTTTTTCATCCCACCCTACTATATCCTTAAAAGGATCTTCACTGTCAATATATTTAAAAGCCTTCTTCTGTATATCTTTAACAACTTTTATGTCTTTATCAAATTGTTTTTTATCGCTCTCAGCTTCCTCTACCAGTTTATCTATCTCATCAATTAGGTCGTTTAATTTATCCAGTTCATTCAGTAGTTTCAATGGATCTTTTTCCGTTTTTATCCTCTCTTCTACCACCTTATATTTATCCTCTATATTTTTTAATCTGGCTTTATAGCTTTCGTCATTTAATTTTTTATCCCAATAAGTATAAATTTTTTCTATTTTTTCCTTCTCAGCCTCATATTCATTCACTATTTTAATGTTTAATTCCCCTAGAATCTTCTTATAGTTATCACCGCTCAGGTCTATATTTAAACTGCTTAAATCTAACTTTACCTTCTTTTTTTCTGTTGTCTTGGAAAGATCATCTGAAGGAGAATCCACCTTTTTCTTCAAAATAGCTCCGTCAACTATTCTGGGAGTGAATACCTCCACCAATCCTAGGGTAGCATCATCAATTATTATTAGTTTTTTTAAAAGGGGTTTATATTCCATCTCCAAATTAATTTTTTTTATATCTCCTATATTTCTCATAGTATTATTCTTATCGGTAATTTGAACTCTCCCTATTTTCAGGTTACCAGCAAACAAATCTAAATCTACACCATCTATGTCTATCTTAGCTCCGTATTTTTGGCTCCCTATCCTTTCACCAAAGTATTCTATGAGAGTATTCCTAAAAAGGTAAACTCCTAATATCACTAAGACTAGAGTTCCTATTATTATCCCCAATATTTTTTTTATTTTTTTCATATCTACCCCTCCTGCCAATGGCAAAATAACTGTATAATATTCTAAATATATTTTTTAAACTTCCCCTTAATCTTTCCTTTCTTGGTCATCCCTTCACTCCCTGTAAATACATGTTTTCCATATTTTCTGATGGAAATAACATCTCCCTCTTTAACAGTCAATGATTTATTGGTTTTCAACCTATAGTTTACCATGACCTGGGAAGAATTTATCATCTTTAGGGCTTCATTTCTAGAACCGTGAATAAGCGCCGAAACAATTACATCCAATCTGTAGGAATTTATCAGGTATTCCTTCTCTTCAAATTTATACGAAGGAATGTCCCGATCTCCTATTTCCTCTATCTCAACTTTGGATCTTCCAATACTCAAGAGGTTGAGTTTTAAAAATTCAAATAACCCGTCAAAAATAATCGTATAACAACTTTTACCTTCCACTATAAGATCTCCTAACTTTTCTCTCTTTATCCCTGTAGACAAGATTCCGGCTAAATAGTGTCTGTGTTCTAATTCATCAAATTTAGAGCTGGTTTTTACCACTATCAGTTTAGAGGGAAAGTCCACCCTTTCATCGGAATAGTAGCTTTTAAAAGCCACCATCTTCTTTTCACTTTCCATAGAGAGACCTTTTACCTCTACCATAACTCCTAATTCAGCCTCTACCTCAATTAATTTTGACTTGATTTTAGGTGGCAGAAATATATCTGTATATACTATTCCATCTATTTTTTTACAAAGTTCGACCTTATCGTAGACACTAGATATCATCCCTTCCTCTTCATCTATAAAATAATTTTTAAATTTTTTCTTGTCCATCTCTCCTCCATATCCCTGCTCCTAATCAAGAACTAATAAGTTATAAACAATTATACCTTAATAAATCTAATAACTCTTTGTTGAAAAAAAAACAGTAGTTTTTATTTAAGTATTTTTTAGTATAATTGATTTTATATTATTTGTATGGTAAAATCAATTGTTATTAAATTTTATATTATATTATTACAGATAGAAAAGGAGATTTTATGAACAAAATTGAAAGAAAATACATTCTACCAAACGCTATTACAGCTACCAATATGTTGCTAGGTTTCTTAAGTATTACCATGTCCATTAAAGGTAATTACCATCTGTCTGCATGGTTAATTTTATTAGCTATGGTTTTTGATGCTTTAGACGGTCTTACTGCTAGAAAATTAAATGCCTTCAGTGAATTCGGTAAAGAGTTCGATTCATTTTGTGACTCTGTATCATTTGGAGTTGCACCTGGTATCTTAATTTTTTCACTTTTATCAACTACAACAACTAACTTTCCAAAGGAACTTATTACACCACTTGCATTTATATATGCTCTTGCAGGGGTAGTTAGATTAGTTAAATTTAATGTAGTCACTACTGCCAGTGACAGCAAAGACGATTTTACCGGAATACCTATTCCAAACGGTGCAAATTTAGTGGTATCTTATTTCTTATTTGCTGAAGCTACTGGATTAGGGGTATATCCAAAAATATTAGCCATAGTTGCTTTAGGATCAGCGGTTCTTATGGTAAGTACGATTCCATTTAAGATCCCACAAAAAGTGTTTAGTTTTATACCTAAAAAGATGCTCTTATTTGTTGCAATAGCTATATTAGGTACAGCAGAATACTCATTATTCCCACTGGGACTATATTATGTTTTCGCTAACCTATTTACTTTTTTCAACTCTAAAGATCAAGACTAAAAAAATAGAAAGAAAAAAATGAGCGGTTTCGCTCATTTTTTTTATCTTTCTAATTTATATATTCTCTAAAGATTATTGTTCAAATACTCCTAAATCTTTATTGTCATATAAAAGTTCCACACGGGGATCAGCCTTTAGATGACTGTAATTTTTCATGAGCCAGCTGACCAATTCTTTATCCTGTTTTACTTCGGTTCCATTATCTATAAATACATTGATGGTTATCTGTTTAAAGTTTGCCAGCCCTGTCTCAATATCTTTCGCTATCATCTCCTCAGTCTGGCCTACAGTGCATACCAGTAAACACGCCGAATAAAATTCACTGCTTAATTTTTTTAAAGTATCTTGGTCTATCATAAAGTTTTTACCGTAGGAATCTATCCTGTATTTATCATCAAAGGTTTCCACTCCTATACGGAATCTTATTTCGACCCCGTCAAAATAATCTCTGATCTCATCCAATCTTTTTATATAACCATAATAGGCTTCAAAATATAAGATCTTTATCTTCTTTTCTCTGACAACTTCCCTGATTTTTTTCAATGTTTCAAAAGGAATCTCAAAAACAGAACCGGAGTTTATAACTTCTAATACTCCAAATTCTCCGGTTACCTCCTTTAAAACATCAAAGTTGACCTCATTTATCTCCTTTTCATCTATAGAATTATCCTCTATGTAGTTACAAAATTTACATTTCCCATAACTGCAGGGAAAACTTTTAAGGAGTACTATCTCCCGGATATTTTTATCTAAAATCTTATTATATCTCATCTTTCACCTCTACCTTTATACGTTCTATTTTCCGCTTGTTTAAAGTCATAACTTTATTTTTTAACTTTCCATTTTTAACTTTCTATCTTCAACTACAGTCTCTCTGTGCATCTTTTTTGCCAGGTATAAAAACGGTGTATCAAAGGTTGCTATTACAATTTTCATCAAATATGTAGTTGTAAATATCTCTAAACATGTTTTAAAATCATAAAATCCTACATAGGAGAATCCTAAAAAGTCAAAACTCAGGTAGAAGGCTAAATACGTAAAGATTGCTGTGTCTACAAACTGACTCAGCATGGTACTCCCATTGTTTCTGAGCCATAGATATTTATTTTCCGGGAATCTTTTCTTAAGTTTTTCAAACAGGTGGATATCTATATTTTGCGACATCCAGTAACATATAAGTCCCACTGCTGTAAATCTTGACAATGGCCCAAATAATGTCTCCATGGCTACCTGCGAATAATCAGCTGAACTTGGCTCAAAAGCTACTGAAACTTGCAGTAATACAGTAGCTGCTATATTACTTAAAAGTCCAATCTTAGCCCCTTTGGCTGCTGCCTTCAATCCATATTTTTCCGACAATATATCCGTCACTAAAAAACTTGATGCGAACATTATATTTCCCAAAGTAGATGACATCCCGCCTATCTCTATAGCTTTATTTACCTGTATCTGAGCCAGTATTATAGTTATCGGTATATAGGCATATAGACCATTTTTCCCATAAGCCCTGTAAAAATACAGGATAAATCCAAAGTTAACCAACAACATTACAAACCAAAGTATTATATTTTGCATATTTTTTCTCCTTTTTTCTCTCTATTATATGGACTGCCTTTCTGACTGTCCTAAAATGACCATTAATTTTTCATATTTTCTACCTAAGTTTATCTAATATCTTTCCTTTATTTTCCTTAAATATAAAAGGAGGGATAAAAAATCCCTCCTAAAAGTATACCAAAAAAAGCGTAGATTTGTTTCGACCTCTACACATAGTCTTTGGTTTTTTATAGATGGATTTTTCGAACATCTACCACAAAAGTGGATTTAAATATTTATTTATTTTTAATTCCCAAAGAGATCTTTAAACATAGAATCAGAATTTATATTTTTTTTATTCTGTTCCATATTCTTTTGAGATTCCCTTGTTTTTTCTACCTTATCCATCATGATTTCATTGGCTTCCATAAAAAAGTCATTGAAATCAGAATTGTAAGTAGATGCCATCTCTACTGGCTCGGTTCCCTTTTTAAATAAGGCCCATCTCTTACTCCATCCAGATGTAGAATCCGCTAATCTACCATTTTTGGAATCGATCAGTACCTTACTCAGTTTACCATTTTTTAACCCGTCAGTGATATGATTAAACTCCTTACCGGTGTCATATCCATCATCTACCAACATTTGATAGTAGTTACCCCATAATTTGGCTGTGAGACCCCCACCAGTAGCTGATTTATCCATAGGTCTGTTATTGTCATAGCCGATATAGACTGTGGTAACATACTTAGGAGTTATCCCTGCATACCATGCTGTCCTCTGCCTGTTGGTTGTACCGGTTTTTCCACCTTGGACAATGTTTTTTCCGTCTTTTTTTACCCTTGCATTTCTACCGGTACCAAGGTTTACTACATCTTCCATCATATGGGTGATGAGAGCTACATCTTCACCTTCAAAAACTCTCTGCTGTTCTGCCTGCTCCTCATATATTATTTTTCCATATCTATTTTTTATCTGGGTAATAAACTGAGGTTTTACCTTGTACCCTCCATTTGCGAATGGCAGGTATACACTTGATAGTTCATACGGAGTCACTACCATTGTTCCCAGTGCTGCTGTTAAATTTTGAGGG
>CAZUGM010000095.1:0-7883 GCA_964619915.1 uncultured Fusobacteriaceae bacterium
AAAAATCTGCGCCCAAGAAAGAAAAGGTTTTATTCGTGAATATTTGCGTCATTCGTGGTAAAAGAAGGATTTTATAATTTACGTAGAGAATCTAAAAAAAGGAGAATAAATTTGAAGTTAAAAATTGAAAATTTAAGTTTTGAGATAGACAGTACAAAAATTTTAAAGAATATAAATTTCCAGATAAAAAAAGGAGAATTTGTCGGCGTTATAGGCCCCAACGGATGTGGTAAATCTACCCTGTTAAAAAACATATATAACATACTAACTCCTACCAAGGGAAGTATATTTATCGACAATACCTCTATAGATGATTTTTCCTCCAAGGAATTAGCCAAAAAAATTTCTACCCTTACACAGCATTCCGGTGGAGATTTTGATTTTTCCATCATCGATATTGTCCTCATGGGAAGATATGCCCACTCTTCCATGTTTTCCTCTACATCCAAAAAAGATCTAAAGATAGCTAAGGAGGCTTTGAATAAAGTCGGATTATCTCACTTTGAAACTAGAAGTTTCCTCAGTCTTTCCGGGGGAGAACAGCAGAGGGTTATGATTGCCCGGGCAATTGCAGGAGAAAATGATTTCTTTATCCTGGATGAACCCACAAATCATTTGGATATTAAATACCAGTTAGAGATAATGGATATTATGAAATCCCTGGATATAACTATGTTTTCTGCAATCCATGATATGAATATTGCAGCTACATACTGTGATAAACTCATCCTTTTAAAAGAGGGAAATATCGTAGCTATCGGTACTCCTGATGAAGTTTTATCCAAAGGAAACTTTAAAGATGTATTCGGTGTAGAAGTTTATCTGTCTACTAATCCATATACTCATAAACTGTCTATAAATTATATTCCAAAATGTTTTTCTCCTAAATAAAAGGGTTGTGAATTCACAACCCTTTTTATCTATCCAATAATTTTATTATTCACTTTTTGTTTTCTCACCTATATATACTTTTTTTCTGTTAAAACCATCTTTATCTAACCCTTCTTCATTATATCCATATTTATCATATCCTTGGCGGTCATAACCCTGGGAGTCATATCCATTTTTATCATATCCATCCTTATCTTCATCATTTAAGGCATCTTTAATAATTTCCTCTTCTTTATATCCTTCTCGACTGTAGCCTTTTTTATTATACCCTTTTCTATTATATCCCTCCTCATCATAACCATATTTATCATATCCCTGACGATTATATCCCTCTGCGCTATACCCATTTTCAGCATAACCATCAACAGTATAACCTTCTCGGTTATAGCCATCTACATCATATGGTGTTTTGGTTACTTCATTTATCCCATCTCTAGACCATCCGCTGTTA
Source organism: uncultured Fusobacteriaceae bacterium (assembly GCA_964619915.1). Lineage (GTDB taxonomy): Bacteria > Fusobacteriota > Fusobacteriia > Fusobacteriales > Fusobacteriaceae > Psychrilyobacter. The sequence goes on from CAZUGM010000095.1 coordinate 1,343, forward strand.
TTGTATTTAGTCCCTGTTTCCCTGTTTATCCCATCTATTGTATAACCTTTTTCATCATATTCTGTCTTTGTCTTTTTATTTATTCCAAAATACGACCATCCATATTCATCATATTCTGTTTTTGTCCTTTCATTTTTATAATCCCTAGACCACCCATATTTGTCATATTTAGTTCCAGTCTCTTTATTCACCCCTTCCTTATTCCATCCTTCATCATTCCAGCCGTCTTTTCTATATCCGTATTTATCATATCCCTCTCTATTATATCCAGAACTCCCAAATCCTTCCTTATCGTAACTTTCTCTATCATACCCTTCTCTATCATATCCTTCTCTATCATACCCTTCATCACTATATCCGCTTACATCATAACCTTCCTTATCTGTATATCCCATAGAGTGCCAGTTTCGCTTAGTAGTTCGATTAAATCCTACTTCATCATAACTACTACAACTGATCATAAAAATCGTCATACTTATAACTATTAATAGTTTATATTTCATAAGGTATCACTTCCAAAATTTATTTTAAAATCTGATAACTGAAGATTACCAGCAAAAAAATCGACACTGATAACCCTATTTTAAGATATCTATGTTCACATTTCAAACTAACTCCGTGATTCATTTTTTCTATTATTTTTGATAAGGATCGGCCTGTATATTTTAATGCAAAATTTTGAGAATAAAAAGTTGTATAATTCAACCTATCTATAATTTTATCAAAAAGATGCAGAGCGTATAATAACGATATTACAGATCCCAAGAAAAAACCAAATCCTATGTATTGTTCCCCAAAATTTATAAAAACTAGGGTTAAAAATGTATTTAAAAAACAGAATAAGCCTGTAACTTTTAATGCGTTTTTTAATGCATTGAAGTAAAAGAATATAGAGACCAATATTATTATATATATGTTTGCTACTGCCCCTAAAGAAACAATTTTAAATATTTCTATTAATTCTGTGGATATTCCATAATAGATAATAAAATACCTGGAAAATAACATCACTGTTATTGTAATGAAAATCTGTATTTGCAGAGCATAAAAGATCTCTTTATACAACTTTCTACGCATTTTTTTTCTCTCTTTTTCTATGTCATCTAAAGTTCCATTTTTTAGAGTAAGTGCATAATATTTTTGATATATATCAAAAAATCTTGTTTCAATAAATACCACAAAAAATACAATGCTGGGTATCGTCAATAAAAATGAATAGAATATTGCATTTTCATAGTGCAAAGTTACTTTAAATCCATACCCTATGCTGACAGCCCACGGTGAAAACCAATTTATAATGATGTGGGACCAGGTACCTATAATATAAAATAAACCTGTAAGTAACAAATTAGAATAATTTTTTAAATATCCTAAAAATTCATATTCTCCTCCTTCTCCTTCTTTAAATATACTGAAAAAATAGTTTGTCAGCATATGCAGCGAAAATAAGATCCCTATAAAAAAAGACACAAGCATATTCCCAGCCACTCTATGCTCACGAAACATCACTGGATATTTAATTGTTATAAGAAATACTAGTATAGATAAAATACTTGAATAAACATATATCTTTGATATATATACATAATCTTTTAGTATACTTATATAAGTTGTAATGGTCCACAATAATGACAAAGTTATCAATATCCCTATTGACAGGTATTTATAGTATAAAGGCATCTGTTTAATTCCCCAAAATACTACTCCTAAAATTAGTGACAGTAATATTATTATTTTACTGATCCCTATAAATGATGGTCTTACTCTCCTGTATTCCTTCTTATAAAACCTATCAGATATATATCTGGTTACAAAAAATTGAAATGGAAAGCTTATTAACTGAGAAAAGATAAAACTATATACCAATGTTGTAATAAATAAAAGCTGTTCCGATGGGTTATCAAACACCAATTTCGATATTAAATTTAAAATATTTATAGATAATATTATTGCTATAAATGGTCCTACCGAGATAAAAGTAGAAAACGTTAATGCTTTTATATACCCTGAAAAAGAATCATCGTCATAGAATAATTTCCTTAGCTCAAAACCTATTCCAGCCATATCAACCCCACCCTTCCTCATATATTTTAGTATATCTGTTTAAAAATTGATCTGCCCTATAATATCTATTTACTATTTCGCAGCCTCTATCTCCCAATAATCTTAATCTAGTTTCATTTTTATAGAGGGATATAATCTCTGCTCCCATTGCTGTATAAGATGTCGGCGGTACTATCACACCTGCACATCCCACCTCTTTATGATTGGTCAATACACCACGACAGTCACCTACATCTGTAGCAATAATAGGTATCTTAACTGACATAGCTTCCAGCATAGATAAGGGCTGTCCCTCTGATATTGATGAAAGTAAAAAAATATCCAATCTTCCTAAATAATCCCTCACATCTACTTTCCCGGTAAAAATTATCTGAGAACTTAATTTTAGATCATCGATTAATTCCCTGCACTCTTCATAATAATCCGGATCTTCTTCATAGGGACCTATAAGGTATAATTCTGCATCTTTTATAGTATTTGTAACTATCTTAAAAGCCTTTATCATCATTTTTACATCTTTTATTGGAACCACCCTCAAAATTGAACCGACAATAAACTTTTTAGTCTTTTCTTTTTCTATCTTAGAAAAAGAATCTATGTCTACCCCATTTGGAATTATAAAAGTCTTCTCTTTAGGTGCTCCAAATAATATTTGCAGCTCGCTATTATATTTAAAAAGAGATATGATCTTATCGGAATATTTATATGCAATTTTTGACAAGAAATAAAAATAATCTATCCATATTTTTTTAAAGTCATCCTTGACCCAATGGGATTTTATTATGTCTTCCTCTCTCTCCCTGGCATATATTCCATGTTCCGTTAAATAATAAGGTTTATTATATTTAATCTTGGCTAATACCCCTAGTATTCCTGCATAACCAGTTGAAACCGAGTGATATAAGTCAGCTTCTGGTATTTCATTCTGTAGGACATTCATCAAAAACAAGAAGACTGATTTATAGGACCAGTAGAAGTTATTAAACTCTTTTTCTGCATACCCCTCTTTATACTTAAGACAGATCTTATCCCAGAAAAAATAACTTGTTGTAAAATTAAAAACACTGCTTTTTTCCTTATTGCTGAGAAGTTCTAGTGCTTTTTTTATATCCTCGGATAATTCCATATTTATAAACCTAGATATTATATCCTTCTCTTTTTCATCATATTTCATAAACTTTCTTTTGTCTATTCTGTGTTCATATACATCCGCAAGATATATAGTTTTAACTTCTATTAAATTTTTAGGCAGTTCATATCTTACTTCACTCCTTTCCTTTTCACTTGGTAAAATAGATAATATCTTAAAATCTTTTTCTGGATGTCCATTTATCAATTGGTGGATCCAACCAGACACTCCTCCAACTACATAGGGATAACTACCTTCCGCTATTATACATATGATCTGTCTCTTCATTTTTTTACCCCTCTATTCCACATATTTTAAATATATTTTCCACTTCCTTTGTCATCATAATTTTTTCCATTTTATATCTTTGGTTGATAGATTTCAATCCTGCCAAATTTTTACTTTCATAGTACAACTTTGTCAAAATTATATATACTTCAAAAGCATTTTCTCTTACTTTTAAAAGCATTTCACACTCTTTTTCTGCCTGATCATATCTTTTTGTAACCAAATACATATTTAAAAGCTTTGTATAATTTTTTAATCTATTGTCGACCTTTATCCTCTCCTCTAAACTTTTTATATACAGTTCCCTGTGCAGCTTCAAAATATCTCCCTCTAATATCTCACTTTTTAAATAATTCTCATAAAATATAATCAAATCATCAAAATCTTTTTCTTTTTTCGAATTTATATATTTTTTTTTATATTTTCTCAACTGTTGATCAAATCTTTCTGATAGCTGATTGAACTCAATTGCTGAATAGTGCACTACCTCTATATCCTTGTCAACCAGCCCCTTCTTCAGCATCCTTACACGAACCTTTATATTTTCTGGTTTAAATTTAATTATAAAATCTTTCTTTTCTTTCTTTCCTTCTACATCCATAGTATCCATAGCACTTATTAATTTCAGCTCTTCACTGACATTCACCTCTTTTAAAAAATTTTTTTCACCTAAATATTTTTCAAAATCAAAAACTTCATCTACTATCTTAAAATCTTTTTCTTTTGATAAAACTAAATTTATAAAATAAAGAAATCTTCCTGCAAAAGGAAGTGCAATAGCTAGTCTATTATAGATAAGAGCATCCTTTTTGCTATATTGATGATAAAAAAACAAGACTAGAGCTACCAGACTATGCAGGATTAAAAAATAAAAAAAATTTAAACTTTCCAAATAAAAAGTCATATACGTTATATGCGCTTCATATATTGTCAATAATAATATTATTAATTTATACATCTTATCACCTACTTTAATATGATCGATATTTTATTTTTATCAGCTTCCAATAAATAAAGAGTACTGTTTTCATCATAGCTGATCAGCTGAACAACCCCTCCTATTACATCTTTTACTTTTTTATCTCTCAATCTAAGGTAGTGATATGTTTTCCCCGGGAATTTTTCAAAATGAACATCTATACTCCCTTCTCTTTTAAATACATGGACTTTAAGTTTATCTAATTTAAAGGCTTCTCTATATCCATCATATGCCGTCTGAGCTCTTAAAAAACCAAATTTATCATTGACGTTTTCAAAATATAAAGACAGTTCTTTTTTTAACCCCTTCCAGCTTTTTCCTCCACCTCTCTGCTCATCTAGAATATCATCTGGATGGATAAAATGATGAAATATTCCATAGAGAGCTATTCCATTATAAATATTAAGCATCATAACATCGTTATAAAGAAATCCTGAACTAAATCTTGGAAAATTATATAACTTCGGTTCATCTGAATCCCATCCGACCTTGGTAATTAAAACTCCTTTTTCTACTCCTGCACTATAAATACCAGACAAAACCTCTAAAGATGGTAAATTTTCTCTTAATAATTTTTTCGCTGTAAGACTTATCATATTTGATGGTGGAACATAAACTCTAGCTTCTAAACCACTATATATCTCCTTCATATTCTCTCTTATTATTACAAGACTTTCAGCCATATCCTCCTCTGTTTCCCAGTCTTTATAATCATAATTATGATTTAACTCCCCACTCAATCCCAAGGGCTGATGATTATATCCATGAATCCCTATCTCTCCATTTAATGCCAGCAGTTCTCTTCCAAAATATATCTTATCCTGTATATTTATCTCATCAAATGGGGTAAATTTTTCCTTTTTATTAACATCTTCATAAGTTCCGATGATATAACCTGTGTAGATAAGATTTTTAGCTATAGCGAGTTTTTTCATATCCGGCCACCATATTTCACGAAAAAAATTCCGTGTATTCATCTTATATTCAGAATAGATTAATTCATTTTCCCCACCGGGTAATGGAGCCGGGAAATCATCTATATCTATCACCTTGGTATTTACAATATTTTGTAAAAAAATACTATTTCCATAGGAGATCAATTGTATTAAAATGCCATTAACAGACCGGTCTGCAAAGAAGGTGGCATTGGAATAAACTATCTTTCCATCTCCTATCTTTCTCTGAAAAATTAACGGATATCCCTCAGAAGTTTCAGCTATTATATCAACATCTTTTTTTAAATTAACATCCAATAGAGAATTAGTTATATTCTCTGCATCTTCTCCTATTATTTTTGTCTCATATATTCCCGGAAAGATATTTTTTTTGAACTTAAGGCCAGATCCAACGGTAAATCCTTTTAATTTTTCAATTCCTGCAATCTCATTGAAAGGATTAAAGTAGGAATTTATCAAAATAATTAAATTTCCACCATCAGCTACATAATTTTTTATCTCTTTATATATATCTTTATTTAGATACCTATAGTCATCGGTAGATATAATTATACTCTCATACTTGTAGATTTCTTCTTTTTTTAATTTACTTAGATAGTTTACATCATAAGAAGTTTTTGCATAGTTAAAAACTTCTTTTATATTGGAAACCATCTCCCTTTGAGAATCTGAATCTATATGGGAAATCAAAACCAGGTGTTTTAGCTCTCCATCAGGAATATCTTTTGAATCTGAATATGTTATTTTTTTATATTTATATCCCTGTTTTATATCCACCATATCATTTAATTTATTTACCCTAAAAAATTGTAAGCCCAACCCCAAAACAAGCATTAGTCCTACTAAATATTTAATCTTCATGATACTCCTCCAAAACACCTAGATTTCTCTCCAACATTTTAGACTTCAATAGTTCCACATTTTTTAACTGGGTAGCAGGAAAGATGATAGATAAGAGTTTTTTCTCTTCTGAATACCCTGCTTTATCTACACTTCTTATATTCAATTCGACCTTTTTCAAATCTTCTACCAATACTTTAAATTTAATCAATACATAGGATAATTCAAACATTTCTCCTCTTTTCTTCTCCTCCTCCAGCCTTTTTTCAAAGAATTTTTCTCTCA
>CAZUGM010000096.1:0-7837 GCA_964619915.1 uncultured Fusobacteriaceae bacterium
ATATAGTGAACAATTTTTAAAAGAATATATAGACCATATAAACATTTTTTAGATTTTGAACTAACAAGGCTTGAATGGTGGTTATCCAGTGCAACATATAAATACTATGCTACTGAAAGATTCAAAATTGATAATACTTTAGAAGCACTATTAGAAAGCAGTAATATTTTAGACAAAATATTTATTGAATTATGTCGGGAAAAACTATTTAAAGAGGCATATAGATATTTAGAAAAAGAGTTAGTGTCAAACTTAGAATTAAGCTATTTACAGTTTAAAAAATCAAACAAACTAGCCAGGGCTACCGGCAGACCTCTTCAAAGAAATGTATATAAACACCTGGAAGATAATTCGTGGATATTTGATTGCTCTAATCTAGAAGAGATCATATCAGTCCATGATAAACCTCATAAGACCAGAGAAGTAAAAAGGATAAAAAAGAACTATTCTCACTTAAATAACAAAGAAAAATTAAGTTATTTAGTGGGAAAAATTTTTAACCACTAATCCCAAATAGTGGTTAAATTCTAAAGGAGCTAATTTCTTCTCTAAGCTATATAAATTAAAGTCTTGAGGAGAAATGGCAAAAAATAATTGTGACACAGTTTCCCTATATAATGAGGCAGAAAATTTAAAGTGATTTATTACATTTTTATGACATAAAATAGAAGTTTGGAGGTGAGTGTCATATTTATAACAATGGAAGAAAAAGAATTCATAGAGATGATGCAGAATTCAGAAAGATTTAAAATATCATCTTTTGAAACAGATCGATCTCAAGAAAAAATAAATATACTGGCAAACAGTTATGTCTATAGTTTTACTGAACCGTATTTTAGCGTTGTATCCAGTAAAGATCCGGCAGCATTTAGAGAAGCAATTCTGAAAAAGATAAATACCGAAGAGGTCATGGGCGTTAAACTTATCAACATCATGGAAACAAATCATAGTATCGATCTCAGTATACTCAAGGCTGATTACTGATGGCCAGATACAGAAAAATCTCTAATGAAATAAAAAAAGAGGTCAAGAAAGCATATGAGTCCGGGATGGACCTGGTAGATATATCTCTACAATACATGATCAACTATGGAACCCTCAGGAACATGGCAAGTAAAGACGGATGGGTTAAAGGAAAGAGTAAGGCAATACTTCAGCAGGCATTTATTGAAGATGATATCAGCAAAAGGGTTGAGCTAAGAGATAAAGTCATAGGGAATTATAGAGAACTGCATAATTCTAACCTATCTTATCTTATGGAATTAAAAACCAGTGGAGCGAAACCAAAGGTTAAAGCTCATGAAGAAGCCTTAAAGAATAGGATACAGGCTACAGCAGAGCTATATAAGCTGGGCAAAGAACTATACAGTATAGAAACCTCTGATGAAAAGATTGATCGTAAGCTTAAGCATATTAAGTATGAAGAAGGTAAGAAAACTATCGAGAAGCATAAAGGTGTAATGTTTATGGATGACGAGGAATAAAAAAAAGGACTAAACAGCCCAGTCATTTATTTTATATGAGTACTAGGACAGCAATGAGAACAAGCATTAGCATTTGAAAACCCTTTAAGTTTTGCATCAGCTACTGCATCCTTGCAGTTATCAAAACGATTTAGAAAACCTTTGTCTTGTTTTTTCTGAGGGATATATCGACACCCCAGTACATGAACTACGCTTGTCTTGAGATCAATACAATAAAGCATTAACGTACCTCCTTATTAGTTAGTCTACTAAAAGTATAGTACAAAAAACAAGAATAACCTAATAAAAGGTACTGTGAGAGCTTTGAAAAAAGCTTTGCGGTGGGGAGGCGCGGAACTTTGATCGTGAGAAATTTTTAGAAGAACTTCCGAGTTCCAAAATTTTAGGAGGTAAATATGGGTCAATTAATTATAGCCAGTGAAAAAAAGTTAGCCAAAGATTTATTAATCTCAGAAAGACGAGTTAGAGAATTATTTAAAGAGTTTAAATATGCTCCTGGAGAATATGAATATGTTAAATCTATAAAAAAATATTTAAAAACTATAAAAGTAGATGGAATAGAGCATGTCACATTAAAAACATTAGCGGATATTTTATGTGTATCAGAAAAAACAATTAGAAATTTGACTAAAGAGAATATATTACAAAAATCTGAGAATGGAAACTATAATCTGAAAACTAATATTAAAAACTATTTTTTAGAAAATAATGAATCAAATAAATTAAAAGTAGTTCAAAGGGAAACTCAAGAGCTGAAATTAAGCATTTTAAAAGATGAATACTACCCTGATCATGTAGTCAGAGGGGTCTTGTCTGATATGTTAATAAAATTTAAATCACAGCTACTCAGTACCAGCAGGAAAATAGCCATTGAAGTAGAGCAAAATGAAGAACCGGATATAAAAAAAATTGTTGAAAAACATGTTTTAAAAGCCCTGGAGGAGTTAGAAAAATACGATCCTCCAAGTAATAAGGGGGGAAAATAATGGATGGAAGAAAAAAAGTAAGAAAGTTATTCAAAGAATGCCTGGAGCTATTAAAGCCTCCACTTAATTTAAGTATCAGTGAATGGGCCGATGCAAACAGGATCCTATCTTCAGAAGGTTCTAAAGAGATAGGAGCCTGGGAAACTAAGAGAACCCCATACATGATAGAGATCTATGAAAGACTAGAATCTGGAGAAGTCAGAGAAGTGATCCTTATGATGGCTTCGCAACTTGCGAAATCAGAATTCATAAATAATATCTTTGGGAAATACGCTCATTTAGATCCTTGTCCAATGCTCTTAGTACAACCGACAGATACCATGGCAATAGCATACTCCAAGGAGCGGATAGCTCCAATGATAAGAGATACCTACGTATTAAAAGTCAGGATAAAAGATGCAAATTCCAAGAACTCAGGGAATACAGTTTCACACAAGATGTTTCCGGGAGGATATCTTGCCTTTATCGGATCTAATTCACCAAGTAAGTTAGCAGCCAGGCCAATCAAAATAATTTTCTTTGATGAGGTAGACAGGTATCCGGAATCTTCAGGTAGGGAAGGGGATGTAATATCTCTAGGGCGAAAAAGATTAACTACCTATGGGGATGAAAGTAAATGTATCATCACCGGGACACCTACTGTAAAGAATAAAAGTGCCATAGAAAAAGAATTTGCAAATGGATCACAAGCAGTATGGAAGTTACCTTGTCCCCACTGTGGAGAATATCAGGTATTAGATTTTAAAAACTTAAAGTGGATTGATGATGATCACGAAACAGTAGAGATGGTTTGTAATGAATGTGGAGCCTTATCCCATGAGAAAGAATGGAAAAGAGGTAACCAGTCTAAAGGAAAATGGGTACATAAATTTCCTGAAAAGAAAAAGAAGTTAAGCTATCACCTAAGTGCCTTAGCTAGTCCATGGAGAACATGGGAGTCAATAGTTGAAGAATGGATAGAGTGCCAGGGGGATATAGAAAAGATAAAGACATTTAAGAATACTGTCCTGGCCGAAACATGGGAAGAACAAAACATCAAGACAATAGATTATATGACTCTATACAAGAGAAGAGAAACCTATAAAGCCGAAGTCCCTGAAGGAGTCTTACTTTTAACTGCCGGAGTAGATGTCCAGCATAACAGGATTGAGTTGGAACTTGTAGGATGGGGATTAGGCCGTGAAAGTTGGGGAATTACCTACCAGGTGTTTTATGGGAACCCTTCAAAAGAAGAAGTCTGGAATGAGTTGTATGAGTTTTTAAAATCAGATTTTTACTTTGAAGACGGAACTCCTTTAAAGATCTTTGCAACTTGTATAGATACTGGTTACAACACACAAAATGTATATAACTTTGTCTCAGATAAAGAAGATGAAAGAATTTTTGGAATTAAGGGGCAAGGTGGAATAGTACCAATAAATAACGGGTTCAGAAGAACTAAAAATAATGAAATTAATCTGTATTCAGTAGGAGTCAATGCATTAAAAGATTCAACTATGAGTAAATTGAGGATAAAGAAAAAAGGCAAAGGATACTGTCATTTCCCTGAACGTCCTACAAGAAATTAGACAGAGGAATACTTTATGAGTTTAACTGCCGAGGTTCGAGATCCTAGCAGCAATAAGTGGATAAAGATCAGAGAAAGAAATGAAGGTTTAGATCTTAGAAATTACTCTGAAGCAGCACTGGAAATATATGATTATGATATGAAAATTTTAGCAGCCTTATCCAAAGAAGATTTAAGTTTACTATCTAAAGTTGGATATCTAGAAAGGGAGGAGTAATGAGCGTTACAGGAATAACCCTGGAGATGTGCCAGGAGAAATTAAAGATGTATTTAAAAGCTGAAGAAAAAGTCTTATTAGGTCAGGCATATAACATCGATGGAAAAGAAGTTACTAGAGCAGATCTAGGGAGAATTTTAAAAGGAATTCAACTGTGGGAAGAAAGGTGTAGAAAATATGGAGATTCCGATAATGTGGGAATGATAATAGAGAACATAATACCAGGAAGACATTAGGAGGACTAAATGGAACTATCATTAAAGAAAATGTTCCCTGGATTAGCAGCCAGGAGAATAAGAGCAGAAACTAAACTTTATGATGCTGAGAAAACCCATGAAAAAGTTCTTCAGTATCACAATCATGGAGCAGGAAACCAAAATGCCATGGATTATGATGATGAAATAAATAGCGCTGATGTGGACATAGGGGAATCAAAAGATACTCTTATGGCTAGATCCAGAGATGAATTTATGGGAAATGCCATCGCAAATGGAGCTATTAAAAGAATTAGATCTAATGTTGTAGGTGTAGGGATAAAGCTGAAGGCATCTATAGATAACAATATTTTAGGAATAGAACAAGAAAAGAAAGAAGAGATAGAAAAAAACATAGAGAATCTATGGAGAATGTGGACTGAATCTACTGAATGTGATTGGGGTAGGCAATCGAAGCTAAGTCATATACAATCACTAGCTATATTAACATCTCTGATCGATGGGGAATGTTTTGCAGCTCTCTCATTTAAACTTCATCCTGGAGAACTTTTTGGATTAAAAGTAAGACTGTTAGATCCGGCTAGCTGTGTTAATCCTTCAGATATTGGGGATAAAGACATCAAAAACGGTGTAGAAAAGGATAAAAACGGGATAATAACTGCTTATCACTTTAAAAAAAATAAAACGGGATCTGAAAGTACTAAAATCCAGGTTCATGGTAATAAGACTGGCAGGAAAAATTTATTAGTCCTCATGGATAAAGAAAGAATAGGACAGAGAAGAGGAGTTCCATTAATAGCTCCAGTTCTTGAGATCCTCCATCAAATGAGAAAGTTTACCCATGCAGAACTTATGGCAGCTACCATAAACTCATATTTTACAGCCTTTCTAGAAAATGAAACACAGGAAACTAAACAAAAAAGTCCGTTTAAAACTAAAAGTGGAAAAGATTTTAAACTTAAAAGTGGAACTTTCAATCATTTGGCTCCTGGACAAAAAATAGTATTTCCTGATTCTAACAGACCTAATTCCGGGTTTACTAAGTTTATGGAAACAATGTGTGTTCATCTAGGAGCTGCTTTGGAGTTGGCTCCAGAGCAACTATTACTAAAATTCTCTAATAACTACTCAGCTTCAAAGGGAGCCCTCTTAGAGTCCTGGAAGATGTTGAAAACTAGAAGACAATGGTTTACAGATGATTTTATGCAGCCTATATATGAGGAGTTTTTAGACTATTGTGTGGCTATGGACTATATAGATCTACCTGGATATGAAGATCCCTTTAAAAGAAGAGCATATAAGAAAACCCAGTGGTTTGGACAAGCGCAAGGATCGTTAGATCCACTAAAAGAAGCTAAAGCTGCAGAACTTAGAATTAAAAATAATCTAACTACAAGTGGTAGAGAAAGTATGGAGATCAACGGCAGTGATATTGATGATAATATCGAACAACGAGGTCGAGAGATAAAGAAGATGAAAAAATATGGATTAGTAAACAATGGAAAATCTAAAAAAGAAAAAATTAAAGAAGGTGAGGAAAATTAGTTTATTAAATGCAGTAATGCAAGGGGACAAAAAAGCTGAAATAAGGATCTATGGAATTATTGGAGAAGGATGGGGGGCTGATGTAACCTCTGAGGATATCAATAGGGAGCTAGATGCCTTAGGGGATGTTACAGAAATAAGTGTTCGAATTAACTCTCCAGGTGGAGGAGTATTTGCAGGATGTGCAATCTATAATAGTTTAAAAAGGCATAAAGCTAAAATAATTGTTTACATCGATGGAGTATGTGCTTCTATTGCTACTGTACCTGTCATGGCAGGAGATGTAATCATCATGAGTAGAGCTGCCATGATGATGGTACATAACCCATATTTTCCTAAAACAAGCGGTGGAGCAAAAGAACTTAGGAAGAAAGCTGATGATCTAGATAAATTTAAAGAAGTTTCAATAGGGGCCTATTTAACCAAGGTAAATCTAACAAGGGAAGAACTCATAGAGAAGATGGATTATGAAACTTGGATGAACGCAGATGAAGCTAAAGAATATGGATTTATTACCGAGATAGAAAATGATTCTCAGGCCAATATGATGGCCGTAAGTAATAATATGCTTATGTGTGGAAAGAATCTACAGCTAGATATTTCAAAATATAAAAATTTAAATAGTTTTTTAAAAAAAGAACATCTACTCAAAGCTAAACCGGTAAACCAAAATATAAACATAGATAATTTAAATAAAAAGGGAGATGAAAAAATGGATTTAAATCAATTAATGCAACAACATCCAGATCTATACAAGCAAATAGTTCAGGTAGGAGTTACTAAAGAAAGATCAAGGATTCAAAATTTAGAAACAATAGAGCAAAGAGCAGGAAGATCATTAGATTGTATCCAAAAAGCTAAATTTGAAACTCCTTTAGAAGCTACTAATCAAGAATTAATGACTGATATCCTTCAAGAGATGGCAACTCAGCCTAAAAATTCTGAAAAGCAAGCTAAACCTGAGAATAAAATGGATATCTTACTGAATAAAATTGATGATGCTAAAGCCGGGGGAGTTCAAGAGCAAATTTTAGATGGAATGACTCAGGAAGAAATTAAAGCAAAACAGGAAAAAGATGAAATCGATGACATAGTAGCGTTAGCTAATGGAGAAGAATAAGGAGAGTGGTATCAATGTCTAAAGAAACAATAACACCTGAGAACCTGAAAGCCGGAGGAGTAGTTCCCTACTTGGTTGAACCTATGGGATTTACTGCGGGAATTTACAAAAGAGGAATGCTTCTGGAGTTAGATCCTGTAACTTTAAAACTATCTAAATGTACAGATGAGACTAAGTTCTTTGGAGTATTAAGTGAGGATGTAGTAGTAACAACAACTGAAACAGCAATGGTTTATGTTAGTGGGATGTTCTATAAAAATGGAGTTATTAAAGAAGAGACTACAGATATAGAAAAGATAAGAATACATGGTATTCCTAAAAATATCTATATGAGATAAAAATTTAAATAACAAAAGGAGTGATTAATAATGCCAGGACCATATGAGGCAAGAAAGATAACCGATGCAATAGAAAGAGTAAAAAGGCCAGTCAATTTTCTTTGGAATATCATGATTGGTAAAGAGATAGAGGAAGTAGTCCAGGAGATTGAGATCCACTCTAAGGACAATGGAAGAGTAAGGGCAGCATTTGTAGGTCCTATGTCTAATGGAATCCTTATTGAGAGAGAGGGGTTCGAGGTTGCAAGATATAAGCCTCCATTTATTTCTTTAAAGATACCAGCAACTGCTGAATCAGCATATCAGCAGCAATTTGGTGAAGGGATCTATGTTACCGGTAAAAAAGATCTGAATAAGATCTTAAA
>CAZUGM010000097.1:0-7831 GCA_964619915.1 uncultured Fusobacteriaceae bacterium
CAAGGTCTTATAGTAGGGTCATAATCAGAGGGAAGATTTTGATCTCCTGCATTGGCATCAAAAAACATTTGTTTTTCAGCTGTTCCATAAGCTATGAATTTAATTGTATTTTCCAAGGTAGATAATTTTCTCATATGATAAAGCATAAGAGCTGTTCTCTCTTTATCACTGCTAACACTATATATATCCTCTAAATAATTATCCTCATTTTTATAAATTCCTTCTAAATAAGCCAGCATTTGAAAACTATTTGATATATTTTCCTCTAGATCTCTCTCTATTGTACGGCTTATGAATTCAAATTTTTCCTCTTCCAATTTCTCTAATTTTTCTGAAAAAATAAAATATGTAACCATTGAAATTATTAATATGGGTATAACCGCCGAAAAAAAATTAACTAAATATATATTCTTTTTTAAATTCACTCTATCACCTCAATATAAATATACATTATATATCTTCCTTTCCTTTATCAAAAAAATTAGATTTAAACACTTTCCACCTTAAGATTAAAATAATTTAATTTTAATAGGATTATAGTTTATAAAGGAGTAAGTATAGTGTAGTATATAAAAGATTATTTTTGATATAAGTTTAAATTATAAATAGAAAATAGAATTTAAATAACGAGGTGGAGATATGGAAAAAAGATTTGGTACATTTAATGGAGTTTTTCTCCCGACCTTTCTTACAATAATGGGTGTAATTTTTTATTTGAGATTTGGATGGATAGTAGGTAATGCAGGGATATTGGGAACCCTGGGGATTGTTGTTTTGGCTCACATCATCACTGTCTCTACAGCTTTTTCAATGGCCAGCATTACTACAAATATGGAAGTAAAGGGGGGAGGAGCTTATTTTCTGATTTCGAGAAGTCTTGGTTTAGAGATAGGAGGCAGTATCGGGATCCCCCTATATTTATCCCAGGTAATATCAGTAGCTCTTTATATTTTAGGGTTTATCGAGTCTGTTAAACTTATATTTCCAGATGTAAACACCCTTTTACTTTCTGTGGGTGTCACAGTTATAATAGGTGTTATTTCCAGTATTGGAGCAGACCTTGCCGTCAAGATGCAGTATGGTATATTCTGTCTTATTCTCCTTTCACTGGGGACAATTGTCACTTCCGGTAGTTATGAGTATGTTCCTACCTCTCTTGGAACATATGCAGAGAGCGGTAATTTTTGGATGACATTTGCTGTTTTTTTCCCGGCAGTAACCGGTATCTTAGCAGGTGTCAGTATGTCTGGAGACCTCACCAATCCTAGGGAAAATATTCCTAAAGGTACATTTTATGCTATTGGAGTTACATTTTTAATCTACATACTGCAGATATTTTGGTTTGGATTTAATATTCCGGTAGAGGAGCTTATCAGCAATAAACTGGTACTCATAAGCAGGGTTAATTTCCCTATATTTATCATCGGTGGAATCTGGGCCGCTACCCTTTCTTCTGCCCTTGGAAGTATGATCTCAGCCCCGAGGACTATGCAGGCTCTGGCTAAAGATTCGGTTTTGCCTCCATTTTTAGGCCGTGGAAGCGGTAAGGCTAACGAGCCTCGAATAGCTACGTTTATAAGTTTTATAATAGCATTTGTATTTATAGTAATGGTCAACTTAAACTTTGTGGCTCCTGTCATCACCATGTTTTTCCTAAACACCTATGGAGCTATAAATATGGTCGTAGCTCTGGAAAAATTAGTCGGTAACCCGAGTTTCAGACCTACCTTTAAAACTCACTGGGTAATATCTTTAATTGGAGCATTTGGATCTTATGGGGTTATGTTTTTAATCAATTTTACAGCTACTGTTATATGCCTTGCCTTTACATTTATTATCTACCTTTATATCAGTAAAAAAAATATTACCCGTACATGGGGAGATCTCAGAGACGGAGTATTGATATCTATCATCAGAACATGCCTTTTAAAATTAAGATTCAACGAAAAACAGGAGAAAAACTGGAAACCTGATATCATCGTTTTCTCCGGTAATCCTAAAAACAGAAGTAATTTAATTTATTTAGCTAATCATTTTTCTAAAGGGCGTGGAGTCATTACCCTTGTCAGATTTATTTTTGGTCATTTAGAGGATATGCAGGAAAAGATAAAAAAAGCTAGAGAAGACCTGGATTCTTATCTGAAGGAGAATAAAATTTTAGCTTTTTCCGAAGTAGTCGTAGGTGAAAATATGGTGGATACCTTCCTTGAAACTGTACAATCCAGCGGTATTGGTCTCCTAAAACCAAATACCGTCCTCATGGGAATGTCCAGGGATAAAGAAAATATTAAACCCCTTGTCGAATTTATGAGAAAAATTAATTATTTGAATAAAAACACCTTAGTTTTCTGCCAAAATGAAGAGGTAAATCTTTTCGAACAAAAAAAGTCTATTGATATTTGGTGGAGAGGTCTGGAAAACAATGGTAACCTTATGTTGACAATGGCTCATCTGATCACTTTAAATGACGATTGGAAAGGGGCAAAAATAAGACTTTTGAGTGTCGTAGATAACGAGGAGAAAGTTATCACCAGAAAAAACATCCTTGGTGAGATGCTTGTAGCCTTAAGAGTTGATGCAGAAGTGGAGATTATAGTTTCTAAAAAAAATATTAATGGAACAATAAAAGAAACCTCCTCTGAGGCAAGTTTAGTTTTAATCGGTCTGAGCTTTCCTGAAAAAGATCAGGAGATCCAATACTATAATAAACTCATGGATATGAGTGAGGGACTCAATTCTGTTCTTTTTGTCAGAGGAAGATTGAATTAAAAAAGTAAAAGCCAACTAAATTAATTGTTGGCTTTTTAAAATACCATCTCTAGAATTTAAAGTAATTCCCGTAAAAGATGAACAGGAAAAATAGAAAGTATAAAATAATTAAATTATAGACAGATCTTATCTCGGTGAATATATTTTTATAAATATTAAATGAATTTGAGGGGTGACAGCCATGGGAAGACTGATATTGATTGGAGGGTTCTTTTTTATATTATTCATATTGGAAAGAATAATACCCCAGATAGATAGAAATATTGTTGGGAAGAAACATGACATAAGTAACCTGGGTCTTGGCGTAATCAACTTATTTATTGGAAGATATTTTGCACTCTTTACAGTTTATGCCCTGGCCAAATACCTTGAAAATCTGGAAATAGGCCTTATAAATATAACCTCTTTAGATTCTAAATTTAAACTCCTCCTGGGAGTTATATTTTTAGACTGTATAAATTACTGGTGGCACCGTCTCCTTCATACAATTCCCTTTCTCATGCGCTTTCATAATATTCATCATACAGACAGACTCCTCAACGTTTCTTCTGCCCTGAGATTTCATTTTTTTGAGGTACTCATGGGGCATCTCTTCAAACTGCCCTTTATACTTTTAATAGGGATACCTATAGAAGCCCTTTTACTCTATGATATAATATTTAATATAAACGTGTTTTTCCACCACAGCAATATAAAGATCAACCGGAGGTTGGATATATTTCTTTCAAAGCTTATTGTGACTCCATATATTCATAGGATCCATCATTCTCTAAAATGGAAAGAGGCTAACTCCAATTTCTCATCCTTTCTTATACTATGGGATAAATTTTTTAGAACCTTCCTTCCACAAGGGGAGATATCTACACCTAAGTATGGAATACCTGGATATACCCAAGAGAAATATCAGAATTTTTTATACATGGTAAAACAGCCATTTATAGAAAAATAATAGGAAAGCTGTCGCACTAGAATCAAATACTTCTCAGGTCTATGACCCGGGTAAAATAAAGACATTAATCAAGTTTCTGTTTTTTCCATTTATCCGATATACCTATTCCTACA
This sequence comes from uncultured Fusobacteriaceae bacterium, assembly GCA_964619915.1. Lineage (GTDB taxonomy): Bacteria > Fusobacteriota > Fusobacteriia > Fusobacteriales > Fusobacteriaceae > Psychrilyobacter. Next base: position 3,832 of record CAZUGM010000097.1, read on the forward strand.
GTTCTTTTGATTTAAATTTCTATCTTTTCAACTGTGCAATTATAAAGGCCCTTATAGTTTATGGGGTTATGAGGTATCTGATCAGATACCTCATAACCCCATAAGATTTTATTTTCTACAATTTAGTTTCTACTGGCTCCACAAGATTAAACCAAAATTCAGGTTTTTCCAATGATCCTAAAAAAGAATTCAACCCTTCTAAATTTTCTACATTTACCGAACCTAATTCTATCTCTTCTGCCAGTGTTGTTTCTCCTCGTATGATCTTATTTAAAATTTCTCTCTTAATTTCTAAAACCGTATTTGGACTTTCATTTAATCCTTCATATGAGTTAAGTACTGAATTCTTAAGTGTCATAGAATAATTTTCACTAACATCTGTTAATTTCACATTTATCACAAGATCTAAATCCGCAGTTTTTTCTGGATTTATCAGAACTGCCAGGTAATCCATAAGATTTGTCATCGGTAATGCTTCTACCATATCTTTACTGGCAGTATTTGGTGCTGATGCTTCCATTACACCATTTCTAAGTTCCTGTGCTCCTGTTAGGAAGTAGGCTCTCCATGGACCGGATTCAGCTTGATACCCTAGTTGCTCCATTGCATCAGCCTGCAGATATCTGGCCTGTTCATTCTCTGGATTAGCATATACTACATGGTTTAGCACTTCTACCACCCATCTATAGTCACCCCTATCAAATGATTTTTTAGCCATCTTTAATATCTTATTTTCTCCACCCATATACTCTACATACCGAGTTGCAGCTTCTACAGTCGGCAGCTTATAAAGGTTAGAAGGTCTACCATTCCACCAGGCTCCAAAGTATCTGTCATATACAGCCTTTGATCCATGGTTAACAGTTCCATAGTATCCTCTGTTATAGAATTCATTGCCAATCTCAGCTGGAAGTTCTATCTTCTCTGCGATTTCAATTGGTCCATATCCTTGATTTGCTAGCCTTAAAGCCTGGTCATGGATAAATTTATATGCATCTCTTTGATTTTCTAAATGCTCAACGATTTCATTATTACCCCAAGTTGGCCAATGGTGTGGAGCAAACATAATTTCTGCTTTTTCACCATATGTTTTAAGCATTTTATCTATAACTTTAGACCATTTTAAAGCATCTCTTGTTTGAGCTCCCCTAAGTGTTGATAGATTATGAAGTGTGTGGTTTACAACCTCTGCCGGGCAAAGTGCTTTATATTTTTCAATATAGTATACCAGCTCTGCTGGTGCTTCTGTTCCATTAGCTTCTAAGAAAGTTAAATCTAAACCATCTACTGTTATTACTTGTCCATCTTTTATAACCTTATGAGTTGGTTCAAGGATTGTAACCTGCCCTGTAGATGTTGTCTGACCAAGTCCTCCACCTACAGTTCCTTGCTCATTTTTAGGTATTAAGTTCCCGTACATATATGTCGCTCTTCTACTCATAGCGTTTCCTGCCATTAAGTTTTCAGATACGGACTCTTCAAAGAAGTGCTCAGGTGCAATAAACGCAACCTTTCCTTCCTCTAAATCCTCCTTAGTGGCTAATCCCTTTATTCCACCGAAGTGATCAACATGTGAATGGGTAACGATCATCCCGGTTATTGGAAGATCTTCCAGGTGCTCCTTCACTAATTTATAACCTGCTTCTGCAACTTCTACACTTACGCATGGATCCATTACTATCCAACCTTTTTCACCTCTGATAAATGTCATTTGAGACAGGTCGAATCCTCTTATTTGGTAGATTCCGGGTACTACTTCAAATAAACCGTGTTTTCTATTTAATTGTGACTGTCTCCAGAGAGACGGGTTAACTGTATCTGGAGCTATTTTTTCACCGGGTTCCCCTAAAAAGTCCCACTGTTTAAAGTCCCAGACTACATTTCCATTGGCATCAAGGATTTGATCCTCAGGCCATGTAGCAATAAATCCCCTAGAAACCGCTTCATAATCTGCTGTATTAGTAAAGTCAAGTTCCTCATATACTTTAGCATTTGCCATTTTAGTAAATTCTGTAGCTCCTTTTTTTTGTTCTGTAGTAACTTCCCTTGGTGCTACAACTCCTGTACACCCTGTTAGGAGTATAATACATGCAGCTAAACCTAATTTAATCCTATTATTTTTTTTCATCCAAACCCTCCTATTTTTATTCTTTTAAAATTATATATCACTACTTAACTTTGCCTTTAAATAATAATAAAATCAAATTTTAAATCTATATTAATTCAAATCGAAAATTTTAATGCCCTTTTAGGAGAATTATAATATTTTTAAAATGAAAAGTCAGAGGTTAATGAAGCACCCTCTTCAAATAAATTAATAGATAACTCCATCTTTATAATTTACTTTACTTTTTATTTTGCCATTTTTGTAGTAGCTACTCCATTCTCCGTTTTTTCCCCCGTCTGTATAATTTCCTTTGGTTTCAATTTCTCCATTTTTATAGTAACTTATCCATTCTCCGTTTTTTTCTCCACTCTTATAATTTTCTTTGTATTTAATTTCTCCATTTTCGTAATAACTTATCCACTCTCCTGTTTTTTTCCCATCTTTAAAATTTTCTTTATATTTAATTTTTCCATTTCTGTAATAGTTGATCCATTCTCCTGTTTTTTCCCCGTCTTTATATTTTCCTCTATTTTTATTTTTTTCATTTTCATAATAGCTAATTATTTTGCCATCTCTTATTCCATCTCTATAATTTTCTTTACTTTTTATTAATCCATTTTTATAATAGCTTATCCATTTCCCATTTTTTTCCCCATTCTTATAATTTTCTTTATATCTGATCTTTCCATTTTCGTAATAACCAATCACTTTCCCATCTCTTACTCCACCTTTATAATTTTCTTTGATTTTAATTTCTCCATTTTTGTAACAGCCAATAGCTTTTCCTGTATATGGAGTTTCTTCATTTTTTTTATAATATACCCCATTTTTTTTATGTAATCGATCTTTATCAATTAATTTCCCACATTTCATTAGAGTTAGTAATATTTTTTTCATTATTTTCCTCCATTTTTTACTTAGTATATAAATTTATCTACTATTTTTATAATTTTTTATCTATCCCAGAAAAAATGGTCACAAATAAAAAAAGTTCAGGAACTTTTTTTATCTGAAAATATCCCCCCTATTATAAAACAATTACCCAGAGCTTAAAAATTAAAACATTATCCCTGCTTCCTTCTGAACAGTCCCGCTTTTCATAAGAAATCTCTTTCTTTCTTTTCTTCATGACATACATCTTATTGTCCGCTTCTGACAACAAATATTCTACACTCTTCTTATCACAGTAGGAAGATTCAGAAATTCCAAAGCTTATCGATGCATTATAATTTTTAGGAACATTTTCGTTGTATATCCTTATCTTCTCTATCAACCTCCTCATAACTTTCCTTGCACCAACTATATCGCATTCAGGAAGGATTGTTAAAAATTCATCTTCAGTCATTCTGGAGATAATATCCGATTCTCTTATACTTGATCTAAGCATTTCAGAGATATCTCTTATAAGTTGATCTCCCTTGGTATGACCGAATCTGACATTTACAGATTTTAGTCCGTTAAGATCTATGAGGCATACCGACAAGTTATTCTTATGTCTCTTTGAGAGACTCAAATGATTTTTTAGCATCTTTAATCCTACTCTTCTGTTGTAGGTATTGGTCATATTATCTATAGGTGCACATCTTTTAAGTTCCTTTGTTTTTTCTTTTATCCTATCCTCTAAACATCTGATTCTTTTCATAGATAAGTATGTAACGATATATCCAAATAAAATAGCACCAAATATAGAAAAAACAATATAACTTAAATTAAGTTTCATTAGGTTTATTTTTAAAGCTAATATCACCATAATAGATATAAAAATTATCAGCAAAATAATATTCATAACTAAAGGCTTACAACTATTAAAATTCATACCTCACCCCTACATATTCAAACTAGATTAAATAAAAAAAATTCATTAATTTATTTTTACTAGAATTCCTGATTAGT
>CAZUGM010000098.1:0-7821 GCA_964619915.1 uncultured Fusobacteriaceae bacterium
TACTACATTCGAAAAACTTGCTAAATTGCGGCCTGCATTTAAAAAGGACGGAACGGTCACAGTCGGGAATGCTTCCGGAATAAATGATGGGGCCAGTGTGATGCTGGTGGCTTCAGAGGAAGCTGTAAAAAAATATGATTTGATTCCTTTGGTGGAGATAGTGGCTACCGGGCAGGGAGGAGTAAACCCGTCTATCATGGGGATGGGACCGGTTCCTGCTATTAAAAATGTGCTAAAAAAAGCCGGGATGACATTAAAAGAGATGGAACTACTGGAATTAAATGAAGCCTTTGCGGCACAATCTCTTGGTGTAATGACAGAATTAACTAGGCAATATGATGTGAGTCTGGATTGGTTCAGTGATAAAACCAATGTAAACGGGGGAGCTATAGCCTTGGGACATCCTGTAGGAGCTAGCGGGAACAGGATTACCACGACTCTTATCCATGAGATGAAAAAAAGAGAAGTAAATTTTGGACTGGCATCCCTTTGTATTGGCGGAGGAATGGGAACAGCAGTAATCTTAAAAAATGTAAAATAAACTTTTGATTAAAAAAAGGGGGCTAACCATTAAAAAAATAATGGTTAACCCCCTTTTTATCTTTATAGGAAATTATAAAAAATTTACAATTTCCTAACTATATTTTGCTAGAAAAAAATATGATGTTTCTTTATTATCTGAATCTATAACCAATTCCAAATGTCCATCTGGAATAGTCATAGTTGGTTTTATGTACCTTAGAATGGGTGTCTTGGTATGAAACTTCAAGTACCACTCCATCGTTTTCTACTCCGCCGCCAAGGGCATAGTAAAGGCCGTCTTTAGGAGTATGATCTCCTCCGTCCTTCATATTAAATGAGTAACCCAGGTTAGCTTTAAGGAAGGTTTCCCAAGAGGAGTCTCCTAAATACCCGATTTTATATTTTAATGCACCGTAAACCGGAACAGATCTGAATAGAGGGTCATTGTGAGTTTTACTCTCTTGATTGATCTGGTATGCGATACCTGCACCTAGATATAGATTGTCGTTGACAGAGTTCATAATTTCAGCTGCAAAATCTACTCCTATACCTTCAGTTTTGTATTTTTTTATAACACTGGAACCATCATCGTTGTAAGTTCCGAAACTATTTAAGCCGATCCTTGTCTCTATATACTTGTCTGCCATGGCTGTAGTAGCGGTTCCTACTAAAAGTCCTATCAATAATAATTTTTTCATAACTCCACCTCTTTAAATAAATTTAAATATGAATTTGACCTAATATATTTAATAGCTCATAAAACATTAATATATTTTAATATGGTTTAGGATAGAATACAACTAAAATTCTAGATATATTAGTTAAATTTTTCTTCCACATATTTTTCGCTGACTACAGCAGCTATAGCACCGTCAGCAGAAGCGGTGATAACCTGGTATAATAATTTTTCTCTGCAGTCACCTGTAGCGTACACACCTTCCAAATTATCTCCGGTAGATGAAAGTTTTACATTTAGAGTTCTCTCATCTGTGATCAGGAATCCGCCGGGGTTAACTACCAGTTTATCTTTAAATAACTCGGTATTTGGGACATTCCCTACCAGGACAAAGACACCGATTGGTTTATCTCCGCCGCTGTGTTCTGTAGTTTCTCCGGTTATCTTATTTTTTAAAACTATACTCTCAAGACCTTTAATGGGATCTCCCTTCATCTCCTCTACAACAGTATCCCAAATGAAGTTTATCTTATCATTTTTAAATGCCTTCTCCTGGATAGACTTGGCGGCTCTTAACTTATCTCTTCTATGAACTACATTTACTTTTTTAGCAAATTTAGTTAAAAATATAGCCTCCTCTACAGCAGTATCTCCTCCCCCGATGACAAATACCTCCAGATCTCTTACGAAAAATCCATCACAGGTAGCACAATAGGAAACCCCTCTGCCTGTATATTCTTTTTCACCGGGGGCACCTACTAACCTAGGAGATGCTCCAGTAGCTAAAATAACTGACTTAGCTTTATACTCCATTCCTGATTCTCCGGTTAAAGTTTTTATTTTAGATTCTAAATCAAGATCAATGATGGTATCGGTCTGGAATTCACATCCAAAATTTACAGCCTGATTTTTCATCCTGATTGTAAGTTCGGTACCTGATTCAGAGATCATTCCTCCGGGATAATTTTCGATCTCAGACGTAGTAGAGATCTGTCCTCCTACCAGCATATTTTTTTCGATTATTAGTGTTTTCATCATTCCTCTGGCACCGTAAAGACCGGCAGATAAACCGGCAGGACCGGCACCTAATATAATTAAATCGTATAAATTTTCCATAAAATTCCTCCTAAAATATTAGTATTATGTAATATAACTATATACTTATTTTGTTGAAATAACAACCAATAAATTATTTTTCTTTTTCCCTTGCAATTGAGTAAAATGGAGGTATAATTGTATTAAAATATAAAAAAATGGAGGATGAACCTATGAAGGAAAAAATTTTAAAGTTGTTACTTAAATCCGAACCACTAAAGACTGGGGATATCGCTAAGATTTTGAAAGTTGATAGTAAAGAAGTTACCAAAGCTCTAAAAGCCTTGAAAAAGGAAGAAAAGATTATTTCTCCTAAAAGATGTTTTTACACGGTTGAAAAAGTAGAGGAGAAATTAGTTGTAAATAAAAAAGAATTTATTTCTCTTTATAAAGAAAAGGGGACTTTTAAAACTAAGATAGAAGCAGAAACAAATTTAAACGCCTTCATGGATCTTGTAGGAGAGTTGCTGACCTCTGGAAAAGAAGTGAATTTCACAGGATGGGGGAAATTTAAAACGGTTCAAAGAGAGGAAAGGGAGGGAAGGAATCCTCAAACTGGAAAAGAGATCACGATTTCTGCCAAAAAATTAATTAAATTTAAATCCGGGAAAAAATTAGATGAGCGGGTAAATAAGTAATTTAAATCTTCTTAGTCAATGGAGTGAAACCTGTTGATTGGGAAGATTTTTTATTGAAAAAAGAGAGGATAATTAAATAAAAGCTGAAATGAAAATGAAGTTCTAAAGTAGCCTTTAGAACTTCGGTATAATAATTTTTTGTTTCTTTCTTTCTTTAAAATTTTTCCTCTTCACGTTCATCTTCCCTTCCGTATGGATCTTCGGGGGTATCTAATCCATATTTTGCTAGGATTTTCTGCATCATATCCTGGATAGTATACCATTGGGGAGAATACACATCCTCTTTCATAGAGTACAGTCTCTGGTATTCCCGAAAGTCTTCTGGCGTCATCAATTCTTCTAATTTTTCTAAACTCATAATTATTCCACCCTTAATAATTTATTTTTTTATATCTAAACAATATATTCGGTACTCTTAAAAAAAGTCCTTTATTTTAAATGTTATTATGTAAGGTGAATTGTTGAAGTCCCTTATAAAAACATAATAAAAAAGATGGAAACAATATCGTTTCCATCTCTTGTATTTAATAGATCTATAGGAAAATTTAGTAATTTTTCCCTGCTGCCATAATATTGTTGATATCAAAAGCATGACAAGGAGTTACCCCGTATACCATCCCACAGTGGGGACAGGTATATTCCATAGTTACCATTGTTATCTCTTCATTACATTCGTGGCACTTAAAAACTGCCGGGATAGGCATAGACTGCTGACTGAATCCCATCATTCTTACCTTATCAACCACTTGTTTCCCGTTTTCAAAACTTCCGTTACATCCATCGTGCATATTTGTTCCTCCTAATTTTTTATTATTTCAAAATCCGCTTCTAATTCCTGACCATATCTAAGCTTTGTTCTCATTCCCTGAATAACGTCATCCAGAGATTCCAACTTGTGTAAGATAGCTTTCTCTTCAACTGTTATTTCCATCACTTTGTCGATTCCGCCATTACTGATAATGATTCTTTTATCTCCCATAAGAGCCAGGATAGGATCGTGGGTAGCCATAAGTACTATCTTTTCCTCTCCTACTAGTAGATCCAGCGCTTTCTTCCTGTCGATTCCGGCATTTTCTATCTCATCTATAAGTACAATAGGTGATTTACTTAAGATGGCAACATCGGCGATCATAAGAGCTCTGGATTGTCCGCCACTGAGGCTGGTGATAGGGGTATCCAGAGAAAATTTTTCTCCGGCCAGTTCATTGGCTTTATTAAAGATCTTCTCTATAATTTCCTTTTCGTTTTCTACCATTCTGCTCTTGGCATGGAGTTCGATAAACTCCTCTACACTGAGATCCATGACAAAGTTCATATTTTGTGACAGTTGTGCCACTAACTTATTGTTGCTGGAAAATCTGCTCTGGATATCCATAGGTTTGCCGTCGATAAGAACAGTCCTGTCTGTGGGAGTATCGGCGTTAGCTCCCCATTCGATGTCGGCTAATAGTCTGCTTTTCCCGCTGCCGGTAGGACCAACAATGGCGATGATCTCACCTTTATTTATCACTAATTCATCAAAAGTTTCAGCTTCCTTGTATTTGTTGAATCCGGGCTTTAGAGTGATGTTTTGAACTCCTTTGTCCTCTTCAACTCCTAAAAAATCTATCATCTGATTGGTGAAAATGATAAATGAATCGATCAGTTCATTTGGAATGATGGCTTTTTCTTCTAAAATCTCCGGGTCTAAAAGATTAAGGTGCGTAATAAGTGTAGTATCTTTAGCATCGTCTAAATCAATAAGGTGATCAGTCAAAAAATCTTTGATGAAAGGGTATAGATCAAGTAATTCTGCAACAGTTTTTTTATCTACTATATTTTTATTAATCATTGTTATCCTCCAAATTTATTTTTCTGACGTTACCCATTTGATGTTCCTCGCCTATTCTGGTCTCCCCTAGACAGTAAGAACATAGGGCAGAAGGCATAGAGAATCTTAATTTTTTCCCTTTTAAAGTTTTGATCTCTTCATCCTTACTATAGATAAGAGTTGAAAATTCATATGCACCCTGGCCGGTTAGTCCGTTGACATGCATTGTAGTGGCTCTGGGGTTTACAGATGTAACTCGGGACATAAATACTTCTCTTTCAGCCTGGGATACTATATCTCCCTTTGTGATTACAACAATATCTGCTGTTTTCAACATAGGTCCGATTTTTTTAGGGGTATTTATCCCGCTTAAGTTATCGATGACACAGATAGCTTTTATATCCTGGATATAGGGTGAACATCTGTTACATAATCCGGCACTCTCTGTAATAAGGAGATCCAACCCCTGCTTTATCCCCCACTGGGTTACTTCCTCTATATTACTTACGAAATAGTGGTCGGGGCAGAGGGAAGCAGATAACCCTTTTTTTACGGGAACACCGATTTTTTCATATAAGATATCGTCATCGGTGTATAGGCAGTCAAATTTTACAACTCCCACTTTGACACCTCTGGATTTTAAATTTTCTATTGTTTTTATTATTAAAGCTGTTTTCCCTGATGAAGGGGGGCCAGATACTGTTATTAAATTCATGATTTATCCTCTCCTTACTTTTTAGTTTCTTCGAAAAATAATTTTTCACAGTGTTTTAAGATAGATCCGATGTCGTTATTTTTTATATAATCCCATCCTACCCACATAAATTTCTTGTCTCCTAAGTTGTTTTCAACTTCGGGGTTTACAGTTGGGAATAACCCTTGGTGGGATAAGATTTCTCCAATCTCCTTGGAAGCAAAGAAATCTGCCAGAGGCTTCAATTCCTTTTCCTTGGATTTTTTTGTCAGCATAAATATTGGCGAAAGTGCCGCACCGTCTTCCGGCCATTGGGCTACCATCGGTCCCCCCTGTCCAGTCATCTTGGTAAAGAAATAAGGCATAATTGTTACTGCTGGAACATTTGTTTTAAGTTTATTTGATTTAACCATTTGAGATGGATGCATATTTTGCAGGAGTGTTTTTCCTAACTTTTTAACTCCGTCTTCTCCGTAATTTTTATAGATACTGATCAGGATCGCATTGAATAGATCAAAATCAGATATAGGTAAACTTACTGAATTTTCAAATTCAGGTTTTAACAGGTCAGCCCAGGATTTTGGGAAAGGTCTGTCTCCTAAAGCATCTGTGTTGACTAAAAATACGGCTGGAACCACTGCCAGCATAGAGTAATCTCCATCTGGATCTTTCAGCGAAATGTTTTCATTGTTGAAGTCTTTGTTGTATTCTGTCATCCCTGTGATATCTTTAAAGATTCCCTCGTGTTTAAATTTACCCATAAGTTCATCTTCGAAGAAGAGATCGAATCCGGCAGAGATAAACATATCTGCCAGTTTTTCTGGATGGTTAGCTTTTATAACATCCTCTTTTAACCAGTCAAGTCCGCTGGATGCAGCTTTCAATTCGTGATTTATCTTCATTCCGGTTTTTGATTGGAATTTTTTCAGTCCTTCTAAAAGCGGATTTTTTACCGGGCAGGGTAGGAGACCCATTACGGATACGGCATCTTCATCGTTGATTTTTTTGTTTAAATTAACATCCTCTGAATTTCTATCCTGCTCAATTATGTCATTTAATAGTTCTAAAAATGTATCCACATTAATTTTTTTGCTTCCAAAGCTTTCTGTATAGTGATCTTTCCTATCGTATTAAGTAAAGTTTTATTATCTAATCCCTTAAATCCCTTTGAATTAAAAAATTCAACAGTTTCCGGGTAGGTGTTTACAATCTCTTTTAAGGTCATCTCTTTTTTTATATATTTCATTACTCGTCACCTCAACTTTTTATTTTATGATTTAGTATACTACAAAAACTCATGAATCACCTGTAACATAGGTTACGAAAATTTATTTTTTTTTAAAATATTTGATGTTGGATTTTAATCCTTATCTGATATATAATGAATTATGAATATTATTATTGATATGTTGAAGCCATATCAGAGAGAGGGGTAGTTATGGATATATTTGAAAAGTTAAAAAATGTAGAGATATTTAGGAATATAGAGGAAGAGAACTTAAAAACTTTACTGATTGAATTAAAATATAAAATAAGAAAACTCGATAGAAATGAAGTTGTAGCCTTCAGGGGAGATGAGATAGAGGATCTGATAATAGTCGCTCAGGGGGAGGTCTATACCGAGATGCAAAAATTAAACGGAGATTCCATCGTGGTGGATAGATTGCCAGAGGGAAGTGTTTTAGCAGGGGCATTTATATTCGGAAAGGATAACAGGTTTCCGGTAGATGTGGTAACATCGTCAGATGCAGAATTAATCTATATACCTAAAGATGAGGTTATTAAGATGTTTCAGATGAATGAGAGGTTGCTGCAGAATTATTTAGGGGTAATAAGCAATAAAACTCAATTTTTATCCAAGAAAATATGGTTTTCCTTTGCCAATAAAAGTATAAACAATAAGCTGATAGCCTATCTGCTTAATAATATGAACAGAAATAACTGTGTGCTGCTACAAAACTCTATGAAAGAGATAGCCCAGATGTTTGGTGTGGCCAGGCCGTCACTATCCCGTGTATTAAAAGAATTTATAGATGAGGGAGTGGTAGTAAGAAAGGGGAAAAACTTGTTGGAGATTCCATCAAAAGATATTTTATTACAGAAAGTAGATTAATTCAAAAAAGTTTTAAACTTTTTTGAAACACACTGCGTCTGATAGATATAAGCAAATGAAAATAGTAATATTTTTTCATTTCTTTTTTTCTTTCTTTCTTTCCTTAAAATAGATAAATAAAAATCTCTTAACTGTGTGACTATTACAGGAAAGAGATTTTTATTTGTCCTATAAAATTATTTTTTTTAAATTTGTAGAGATTAAGTTGAAAAATAAAATGCTGATAGAGAAAAAAATATTAAAAATAAAAATTTCTTATAAAACTTTTTTCTT
>CAZUGM010000099.1:0-7804 GCA_964619915.1 uncultured Fusobacteriaceae bacterium
TGCTGACAGAGTGGATGAATTCAGGGATAAAATAAATAAAGATGCAGGTTCTAAACTATCCCATGAAGACTATAAAAAACCCATAAAGATCGACAAGGAGATCAGTTTTACAAAACTCACATATAATTTTAACAATGAGCTGGAAAAAGCTGAACCCTATGGTTTTGGAAATGCAACACCTCTCTTTGAGGTAAAAAATGTTATCTTAGACAGGGTCAGGCTCATAGGAAAGGATAAAACCCATATCATGTTTGATGCAGTGTCCGCCAACGGTACTGCTTTAAAAAACTGTGTCTGGTTCGGCAGCTCCCACCATTTTGAGAGGCTGATGGAGATGAAATCAGTAGATGTGGCCTTTAAATTAAAGGTGGATACTTATATGGACAGGTTTAACGTGAAGATGTTTGTAGAAGATATCAGAGAAAGTAACTCAGAAAAAAACATGTTGAAGGAGAGTATCGACCTCTATGACACGATATTTCCCATGAAGGAAGTGGTCTATACCAAGAGAGACATAGATATCAACTCACCTGCATACCTTGAGTACTCCAACGGAGTTACTGTAAATTCAGGAAGATCTATTGTAGGCTATCTTCCCCAGCAGACTGAAAGTATATTAAAAAGTTTAACCTACGACTATAACTTCAAATTTAAGGTTAAAATTACAGAGATCATAAAAAAAGAGGAAAACTATAATATCCATATCAATATAGATTATGACCATAACTTTAAAACCAATCATTTTAAAGCCGGAGGGATATTAAAGGATATTAAAGCTTTTATCTTGGGAGAACTGGATTATAATTCCCTTCAAAAAGAAGTTTTGTCTACGGTTTTCAGAAAAAAAGAAAATCCACTGATTATCTATTCAGGGAACCGGGGGATGAAAACTATAATTTATACCATGGGACTCTGGAATAAATTACACAATAAAAAAACTCTGGTTATAACTAAGGATTCCCTCCCCCATTATTTTTCTGAATTTTTAGATACTTCAGACAGATACTGTGATGGTTACGATTATTATATTTTCTATAATGAACTCCCTGGGAATAAAATTGAAGAAGATTTTATAGTTATTACAAAAGAAGATGTTCATGTAGACGACACTGTTAAAATTGCCGATGATTTAGCTCTACCTAAAAACATAAATATTTTGGAGGAGTTTGAGCTGGTTAAAGATTATGACAAAACTAAGACCTACTACACTAAAAAACTACCTGTTAAGAAAAAAGTACATATCATAGACAATTTAGATAAATTTGAGATGATATATTCTACCGATGATATTTTAAGGGTTCTATAAAAAATTTATCAGAAATTCTCCTATAAGATCGCTATTTTATAGGAGTCCTTCATTAAACACCTAATGTTTTTTCAAGAATTTATTACCTTGTAATATTTTTAGCATAATTTTTGATTAATATTTTCCCTTGCTTTATCCTATAGAATATAGTATCATAGTTGAGCAGTGGTGAGATGGTCGAGTGGTCGAAGGCGCATGCCTGGAACGTATGTGTAGAGCAATCTACCGAGGGTTCGAATCCCTCTCTCATCGCCATTTATATGAAATTAAGGCTTCCCCATAGGGAAGCCATTTTTTTATTTCTATATAAACTAACTTTATAAAAAAGTTTTCAAAATTTCTAATTTTCCCTCTACCAACACTTCTAACTTTGGTGGGATATACCATGTATCACCTTTTTTTACAGGATATATCACCCCATCACACTCAAGATTTCCACCTCCCTCCAAGATGGAACAGATCATAAAGGAGTTCTCATCTAAATCTCTATAACTGCCATCCACTAATTTCTTATCTATATTAAAATATTTATCCCTGATAATTTCCTGTTTGGATCCTCCGTCAATTTCCAGACTCTTTCTCGTTTCATCGGTAGAAATTTGAGGAATATTTTCATAATCTATCACTTCCATAGCTTTGTCCAAATGAAGTTCCCTGAGCTTCCCGTCAACTAACCTGTCAAAATCATATATTCTATAGGTCATATCTGAGTTTTGCTGCACCTCACATATTACTATACTCCCCTCCAGACTTGCATGGATAAGCCCAGGAGTTACATTTATAAAATCACCTTTTTTTACTGAAATAACATTAAATAAATTTTCAAAATCTTTATTCTTAGTTTTCTCTGCAAATATTTCCGGAGTTATCCCACTTTTTAATCCCATGATCAACTTGGCATCAGAACTGGCTTCCAATATATACCATGATTCAGATTTTCCAAACTCTCCCTCTACCTTGAGGGCATAATCATCACTTGGATGTACCTGGACAGACAGTTTGTCATTGATATCCAGATATTTTATTAGTAACGGAAATTTTTCTCCATATTTAGAATAGATCTTTTCTCCTACCAGCTCACCTTTATAATCTGAAAATAACTCCTCCAGGGTCTTCCCTTCCAGAGTCCCATTTTCAACAACACTCATCCCGTTTTTATGGGAACTAACCTCCCAGGATTCACCGTATAACTTCTCTGTGGGCAGGTCCATATTTAGTTTTTCATTAAAATTCCATCCCCCCCACTCTTTCTCATTAAATGCTTTTTTAAATTTTAATGGATATAATTTTTCCATAAGTTCTCCTTTTTTTAATTCTATTTATTTTTTCCTAAATTTATAAAAAATTCATATTTCTCAAATATTTTTATTATTTTTTTAGGTGTAGAAGCCCTATGGGCTTTCTTTATAAAGTCATAATTTTTAACTATCTCTAAAAAATTAGAAAGAGCGGCAAAATGATCCTTATTATCTACTGAAGCAAATGCCAAAATTGTATTCACAGGAACTTCCCCTGGAAAATAAACAGGTTCGCTGAGAGTTATCAGGCTCATCCCTGTTTTTTTCACAAATTTTTTATTCGTATGGGGCATCGCTAAATTAGGCACAACCACAATATAAGAACCGTGTTTTTTTATCAACCTTATCATCTCTTCTCCGTGGCCGTAATGTGTATACCCTTCTTCAAAAAGGATATCTCCAACTTTTTTTATAGCCTCCTCCCATGAATCTACTTCAACGTCTAATTGAATATTATTCAATGGAAGTATATCCAATATTGATAATTCCTTTACTTTTATATCATCTACAAGTTTATTTCCCAGATGAGCTTTAAGTTCCTCTATAATAACCTTTTCATTTTCAATAACAGCACCTTTTTTTAAGCTATTTAATATATTGGATAAAAGAATTTTTTTATTGTACTTAGGCAGATTATACCTATCTATTTTTTTTAATTCCTCTGCATTTAAGATAGTTCTTACATGAATTACCGGTATATCGGTCTCAAATTGATTAATTTTTACCGTTGTAATTATAAGATCAACCTTTTTCTTCTCGCTGGATATAAAATTTTTCAATTGATTTAAAGGGATACTTTCAACCACATCTATATTATAATTTTCTTTCAACTGCTGCTCTACTAATTTAGAAGTTCCCAGACCCTCACCACAGACCAATAAAATATCTTTAGTTTCTTTTTTTTGATATAGATTTCTATCTACCGCTCCTTTAAAATGCAAAACTATGTAAGCTATTTCATCTTCTGAAAATGGAAATCCAATAAATTTTTCTAAAAGAAGCATAGATTTTTTTACTTTTCTAAAAAGCTCCGGATACTCCTCCATAACCTCAAAATAAATCGAATTTTTAAGTTCTATTTTATTTTTCACCCTATGTATTGCAGGTTTAATATGATTTAAAAGTCCGTCCATTAAAAGCTTGTCTTTGGATAGATCTAACTGCAGTTCATCACTAACTTCTCCTATTATCTTCTTTATATTGGTCTCAACTTCGATCCAATTTTCATAAAAAGACATCTTGGGATTATAACTATGACTCCCTAAAAAATAATCTGTAATTTTATAAATTTCAAACTCATTTAATTTTATCTGGTATCCAGCTTCTAATATTGGTATTGCTTTTGAAATCGTTAAAAATTCATCTGTTGTAGATAAAAAATTTTGATTTAGAGAACTCTTTAGAAAAAAAACATTTTTTACCCGAACTACCATTATAATTATATAATTTCTGATAATAGTATACGCTTCATCAGATATAACTTTATTTATAGATCTGGTAATGTAATCAATAAAATTATTGACAATATTCAGTTGGATATCCTCTAGATTTTCTTGAATCAAACTAGTTGTATAAGTTATTTCCAATGAATTTGAACCATTTACATTAAAGTACTTATTTAATACCTTTAACTGTATCCTCCTGATATCCTCTTCCTTTCCTACCAGGAGAAACCCCTCCCTATTGTTCATAATGAGCTGCAAATTATATTTAGACAGCATTTTTTTTATTTCTTTCATATCATTGTTTATGGTAGGACGGCTCAGATTAAACTTTTCACAGATATGAGATATGTTTATCTTCCCACAAAAAATTATTGATATTAGTATGGATATATTCCTATATTCTAAAAAAAATATTCTATCAAAATTTAAAATAAGATATTTTCTCACTTCACTGGGATTTAATAGTTCTATCTTTCCCTTAGACCTTTTAATAATTTCTCCGCTCTTATTTTCTAAAAGAAATTCATTTATTTTGTCTATATCGTACCTTAGAGTTCTTTCACTTACCTTGATTGAATCAAGCATCTCTTTCAGAACTCCCTTTCCCTCATTATTGATTAAATACTCAATAATATTAAGCATCCTTTTATTAAGCATCGTCCTTCTCCTCCGGTTTTATTACTATAATTATACAAAAATTATTAAAAAAATACATTTCAAAATTTTCTTCAAAAAAAAAAGAAAAAAATTTAATAGTAAAATTGTCCGTTATACAGACTCCAAATTAAAATATTAAATTTTAAAAAAATCAAGTGATTATAAGGATTTCCTATAGCTGTAATGATATTATAATCCATATTTTCAAAATAAAAACAACTATACCTTTAATTTTATTCCACAAAATTTTCATAAAAGATTGAAAAATATATACAATTTAAAAACTAAATTTTAAGTGGTATTATTTTAACATAAAGAAAAGGGAGGAATATTATGAATTTAAGCAGTTTAACAAACAAAAATTTAGTTACTTTAGATTTAGAAGCAAAATCTAAAGTAGAGGTCATTGAAAAATTAGTAGAACAATTAGATCGTGAGGGAGTATTAGAATCTAAGGAGGAATTTCTCAAAGCAGTCTTAGACAGAGAAAAACTTTCTCCTACAGGTCTAGAGGAGGGACTTGCAATCCCACACGGGAAATCCACAGCTGTAAAAAAAGCTACTTTTGCAATAGCAAGACTTAAAACCCCTATAGAAGATTGGGAGTCGATAGACGAAGATAATGAAGTCACTTTGGTATTCTTACTGGCTATCCCAAAAGCAGAACAGGGAGATACCCATATAGAGGTACTGACAAAACTTACCTCATTATTAATTCAAGATGGATTTATAGATACATTACAAAAAGCCAGAACAGAAAATGAGATAATCAATATTTTAGGAAAAGAAATCATTGATGAAGATATTGATGAATCTACTAAATCTTCTGATTTAATCCTTGCAGTCACAGCTTGCCCGGTTGGAGTAGCTCATACCTATTTAGCCGCTGATTCTCTTAGAAAAAAAGCAAAAGAAATGGGAGTCGCCATCAAGGTCGAAACAAATGGATCTATTGGTATCAAAAATCCACTTACAGAAGAGGATATAAAAAATGCCAAGGGAATTATCGTTGCTGCCGATAAAAATATCGAGATGGACAGATTTCATGGTAAACCTCTAGTTCAGGTAGGTGTTCAAGATGCTTTAAAAAAACCTGATGAACTAATAACCCAGGCTCTTACAACAGCTCCTGTACATAAAGGAAATAGTTCTAAAGATAAAAACTTAAAAAGTAAAGAAAAAAATGGGATATATAAACACCTTATGAATGGGGTTTCCCATATGCTTCCCTTAGTTGTTTGTGGCGGGGTTTTAATCGCTCTTTCCATCGCTCTTTCCGGAGTAAAAGCTGGAGAAGGTGCTGCTGTTACCAATCCATTTTTCAAACAAATGCTGGATTTAGGGGTAGTTGCATTCGGTCTTATGGTTCCTATCTTGGCAGGATTTATAGCTTCTAGTATTGCTGACAGACCAGGTTTAGCTCCCGGACTTGTTGGAGGAGTTATTGCCAACAATATAGGAGCAGGGTTTTTAGGAGGAATCATCGCAGGTTTTGCAGCTGGATACATAGCTAAATGGGTAAAAGGCTGGAAAGTTCCACAAAGTATGCAGCCTATAATGCCTATCTTCGTTATTCCTTTAGTTGCTACATGTTTAGTTGGATTAATTATGCATATCGTCGGTGCTCCTATCAGTGGATTTATGGATTTTATGACTAATGGACTTAAAAGTATGGAACAAGGTTCTATCCTCTTAGCTCTTATTTTGGGACTTATGATCTCTTTTGATATGGGTGGCCCTGTTAATAAAGTTGCATTTTTGTTTGGTGCAAGTATGATCAGTCAGGGCGTATCTACAGTTATGGGTCCTATTGCAGTTGCTATCTGCGTTCCGCCTATCGGTATGGGATTAGCTACTCTTATGGCTCCTAAGAAATTTGAAACTGAAGAAAGGGAAGCCGGTAAAGCTGCTTTAGCCATGGGTTGTATCGGTATCACTGAAGGAGCCATTCCATTTGCTGCTGCGGATCCACTTAGAGTAATTCCGGCTAATATGATCGGTGCCGGTATAGGAGCTATTATAGCTGCTATAGGTAGTGTAGCAGATCACGCTCCCCATGGAGGTCTTATTGTTCTTCCAGTTGTAGACAATAAAATCATGTTTTTAATCGCTATAATTACTGGATCTATCTTAACTGCAACTATCACTTCTCTACTAAAACCTAAAAAACAATAAGTAGAATATATTTATAAAGACAGGAATTTCATCACCGTGAGTGGTCAACTTCCTGTCTTTATTTTTCCCGTTTTTTTACTTAAATAGTCCTTGCGATCCCTTCTACCTTACGACATTTCCGTTACACATTCTCCTCCAAAAGTATAGAAGTTTTAAAAAAATTTAACTTATAAAATAAAAAAATTAAATTTTCCTCCTATAATCCCATTTGTCAACAAAAAATCATTGACACAATGAGCTAACTGTTATATAATATCTAAGATAAAGCCCTTTCCCACGAGGAGCCGTTATAAATAGTATGTTATAACATTTATTTCAAGGAGGAACAAAACGTGAAAAACAAATATAGTTTTATGTTAAGAAAAGAAGATGTAGTTAGAGAATGGTTACATTATGATGCTGACGGTGTTGTATTAGGTAGACTAGCTGCTGAAATCGCAAAAAAATTAATGGGAAAAGATAAGGTAACTTACACTCCTCATATCGATGGTGGAGATTACGTAGTAATCACTAACATGGCAAAAATCGCAGTTACAGGAAACAAATTAACTGACAAAATTTATTATAATCACTCAGGATTCCCAGGTGGATTAAGAGAGAGAAGATTAGAGGAAGTTTTAGCGAAGAACCCTGCAGAAGCTTTATTTTTAGCAGTTAAGAGAATGTTACCTAAGAACAGATTAGGTGCACAACAATTAACTAGATTAAGAGTATTTGCTGGATCTGAACATGAGCATGCTGCTCAAAACCCTGAAACTAAATCATTATAATAAATAGGAGGTAAATTTAAAATGGCTGTACCCACCTGCAATCGTCTGGAATTTTTATATATCCCGAAAAACAGCGATGTGGAAAACAACGACAAAGTTGATGCCGTCCTGGCATTTATCTCTGAACTCAAGCAGTTACCTGTATCGGAATTC